>CAMNFZ010000007.1 GCA_946537725.1 uncultured Methanosphaera sp. | reverse complement strand
TGATTCTTTCAATAGCAGGGTCGTCTGCTAAGTTCATGAATACTGTTACTCTTTCAAGTGCTCCAGTTTGTTCAAATTCGTTCATGAAGAAGTTTGCTTCTTCGTGGGTAATACCCATAGCACCGAAGATTACTGCGAATTCACTGTCTTCTGATATTACTTTTGCTTGTCTTGCAATTTGTGCTGCAAGTTGGTTGTGTGGTAAACCAGAACCTGAAAAGATAGGTAATTTTTGACCACGTACAAGTGTGTTCATACCGTCAATGGTTGATATACCAGTCTGAATAAATTCTGCAGGGAATTGTCTTGATGCAGGGTTCATTGGTGCACCGTTTACATCTAATTCTTTATCTGGAATAATATCTGGTCCACCATCTATAGGTTTACCGATACCGTTAAATATTCTTCCGAGCATGTCAGAAGATACTCCGATTTTTGCGGTTTCACCAGTGAAACGAACTTTAGTAGATAATGTGTTTAGGTCACTTGTACCTTCGAATACTTGAACAAGTGCAATATCATTTTCTACTTCAAGAACTTGACCAGTTCTTTGTTCACCTGAAGGAGTTTCAATTTCTACAATTTCGTTGTATGCTACACCTTCAACATCTTGAACAACCATTAAAGGTCCAGCTACTTCAGATACAGTAGTGTATTCTCTTGTTTTAATATCTACATCATTCATTGTGCAGCCTCACTACATTGTTTTGTAATTTTTGTTCTTAATTCTTCAGTTTTTGCATCGAATTCGTCTTCAGGTACATATTTCATTCTGTCTAAGTCTACTCTAACATCTAAGTTTACAAGTTTATTTACATCTGCACCATCAGCTAATGCTTCTTGTGCTGTTGTGTTGTATAATAAAAGTGTTTTTAGCATGTTGTATTGTTTTTTAGGTGAACAGTATGTATCTGTATCATCGAATGCGTTTTGTTGTAGGAAGTCTTCTCTTAACATACGTGCTGCTTCGAGAGTTACACGGTCTTTTTCAGGTAATGCATCAGGACCTACTAATTGTACAATTTCGTTGAGTTCTGCTTCTTTCTGTAAAAGAGCCATTGCTGTGTTTCTTAATTCCCTCCAGTCGCTACCAACTTCGCTGTTCCACCATGGTGTGATACTGTCAACGTATAGTGAGTAACTGTTCAACCAGTTGATGGATGGGAAGTGACGTCTGTCTGCTAGAGATGCATCTAATGCCCAGTATACTTTTGCAATACGTAATGTGTTGGTTGTAACTGGTTCTGATACGTCCCCACCTGCAGGTGATACTGCTCCAACTACTGTTACTGAAGCTTCTGCTTTGTGTGATCCAATAGTTGTTACACGTCCTGCACGTTCATAGAATTGTGCTAATCTTGATGCTAGGTATGCTGGGTAACCTTCTTCCCCAGGCATTTCTTCTAGACGTCCGGAAATTTCCCTCATAGCTTCTGCCCATCTTGAGGTACTGTCTGCCATAAGTGCTACATCGTAACCCATGTCTCTGAAGTATTCTGCGATGGTAATTCCTGTGTATACACATGCTTCCCTTGCTGCTACCGGCATGTTTGATGTGTTAGCAATAAGAACTGTTCTGTCCATTAATGGGTTTCCAGTTTTTGGGTCTTCTAGTTCTGGGAACTCGGTAAGTACTTCGGTCATTTCGTTACCACGTTCTCCACATCCGATATATACTACTATATCAGCATCTGCCCATTTTGCTAATTGTTGTTGTGTTACAGTTTTTCCTGAACCGAATGGACCAGGGATAGCTGATGTTCCACCTTTAGCTACACAGAAGAATGTATCTTGTGCACGTTGACCTGTTATAAGAGGTACATCTGGGTCTAATTTGTTGACGTATGGTCTACCTACTCTTACTGGCCAGATTTGCATCATTTGTAATTTTACAATTCCATTTTCTGTTTCTACTTCAGCAATATCATCTATTACTGTGTGTTTTCCACTTTCAATGGATTTGATTGTTCCTGAGATTTTTGGTGGTACCATAATTTTATGTTCGATTGCTACAGTTTCTTGTACTGTACCAATGATGTCTCCACCGTTTACTTTGTCTCCTACTGATACTGTTGGTTTGAAATCCCATTCTTTAGTTTTATCTAATGATGGTACGTCTACCCCTCTAGGTAAGTAGTCTCCAGCTAAACTTTTAATTTCTGTTAATGGTCTTTGAATTCCATCGTAGATAGATTTTAGTATACCTGGTCCTAATTCTACTGAGAGTGGACCTCCAGTACTTTCAATTTTTTCTCCTGGTTTAATACCAGCAGTTTCTTCGTAAACCTGAATTGTTGCTGTGTCGCCTTCAAGTTCAATAATTTCACCAATAAGTCCTATATCACCGACACGAACCATTTCGTGCATCTGGGTACCTCTCATACCTCCACCGACAATAACTGGACCTGCAATTTTAATAATTTTTCCTGTGATCATTTTACCATCTCTACCCCAATAACTCTTTTAATAAGTTCATTCATTGGGTCAGTTTCTCTTTTATGTGAGCCTGACTTATCTGGTACTTCAATAATCATTGGTAATGCTTTGCTTGTGTATTTTGTTATATCTTCACGAAGTTCATCACCAATTTTTTCAGTTGTGATAATGATTGAAAAACCATCATCTACTAACTGTTTTAAAGTTGTTTTTGATTCATCTTTATTATGTACGGGGAATCCACTTTTTATTCCGCCTAACATAAAACCAGTTACTGTATCTGGATCTGCCATTATAGCGATGTCTTTTTTCATAATAACATCTCCTTAATTTCGGAACTAGGTAAAACAGGTCCTCTTTTACTTCTTGCGATGACTTTAAGATTTTTAATTTCGGTTTCTTTTTTGTTTATGAAACCTACTATTGGACCTATACCAAATGGTTTTTTCTTAAAGATATTATCTGCCATTTTTCTTTCGTAAGCATCTAATGCTTCATCGAAAACAGCTATGGAATTTGTTTCGTTAAATTCTGGAATGTGATCTGCTACTACAGAACCATATTCTGAACTTTCTATACTACTTAATAATGAATTTAAGTCTTCTGATTCCATTAATTCTTTAACTTTCCAATCACGTAATTTGTATCCTCTGTTAATTACGTATGGTTTTATTTGATCGTATGCTAAACCATCTGCTTTTGCTCTTAAAATTATTTTTAAGGTAGCAATATCAATTTTTGTTCCTACGTAACTGTGTAACATTCTAGTGTTTTCATCTTCTTGACTTGATGATTTTACTAGTAATCTTTCATAGTAGTAATTATCTAAAGCTGATTCTAATGTTAATAATGTTTTATTTTCATTATAATCAGGTAAAGCTTCTTCTAATACTTTAGCATAAGGTGTTCCTTCAAGAGCTACGATTAATTCTTGAACTGTGTTTGCTTCAATCATTTTGTCGTGGTCATCTTTTAATACACCATAAGGCACTAATAATTCACGAGTTTCTTCTTCGTTTAATTGTGCTTCTTTAGCAACTAAAACACTTTTAATGTTTTTAATATCCCATTGATCTAATAAGATATCAAAGGTTGGTTTTAATGTACCAGGTGCTACTTTTGCTAATGTATCATAAGATTCTGCTAGATTTGCATCTAATGCTTGTTCAATTGGATATTGATCTATATATTTAGCATAATCTCTGTGTCCTCTGAGATAGTTTTTTACTTCATCAAGGTTTTCGGTTTCTGCTAATTCTGTGATTTGTTTATCGCTTAAGATTTTACCAATTTTTGCTCTAATCCTTGCATTAGGATACGTGTATGGATAGTATTCTAATAACGGTCTAATTGTGATTACTACTACAATTGCCCCAATTACAGCTAGTACCATTACTAACAGTGCAATGAATGCTTCTGGAGAAGAGAACCCGAAAGATGTTATTAAATCTAAAATGCTTTCTTCCATTTATTTCTCCTCCAATAACTATCTAAATAGTGTTTTAGCAACCTCTGATCTTAAATATTTTCTGTAACGAAGCATACGTGCTTCGATGGTATTTTTAACTTCTACTTCACCATCTACAGTTTTTACAACTGCTCCACCAATGATATCGATAGGTTCACCGATGATGAAAGAAACTTCACTACCAGTTTCATTTGATACATAATCAGATACTTCACCAATAAAGGATTTTACATTATCAACATCATCTGCTCTTACGAGAATTTCTAGTTGATTTCCACCTACTTGTAATGATGCATCTTTAATCATGTTTTTTAAAGATTCTACATATTCTGCAGAATTTTCAGATGCTTGTTTTTCAATTTTTTCTGATGCAACTCTGAAAGCTTTTTCAATTAACTCTTCACGTGCTTCTAACTCTTTTCTTCTTGAGTTTACTTTTGCTTCTGAAACGATTTGTTGATATTTCATATCAGCTTGTTTTTCAGCAGCATCAAGTATAGCTTGTTGTTCGTTTTGAGCTGTTATTTCTCCATCTGCTAATATTTTTTCACTTTCAGTAGTAGCTTTGGAGATAATTTCATCAGATTTTGCTTGAGCATCTGCTTTAATATTTGCTATAATTTTATCTGCTCCAACGCTCATCTACTTTCCTCCGAAAATATATTGTTTATAGGCGATTTTCGCCTTTATATTTCTAATCTATGCTCCGAGTATTCCACCGAATACTAATAATAAGATAGCGATAAGGAAACCGTAGATAGCCTGAGTTTCAGGAATAGCTGTAAATACTAAACCTTGTGCAAACATGTCAGGATCTTCTACAACTGCACCTACAGATGCGGAAGATGCGATACCTTGACCCATACCAGAACCAAGACCACCGAAACCAACTGCTGCTCCTGCACCAATTGCTACTAATCCTGAGGTTACTCCTAAAGGACTACCTCCCATAATTCCTGAGAATACTAATAATAAGATAGCGATAAGGAAACCGTAGATAGCCTGAGTTTCAGGAATAGCTGTAAATACTAAACCTTGTGCAAACATACCTGAGTCTTCTGCTACTGCACCTACACCAGCGGAAGATGCGATACCTTGACCGATACCTGAACCTAATGCTGCGAATCCTACTGCTACTCCAGCACCTATTGCAGCTAAGGCTGAACCTAATACTAATGCCATTTTATTTTCCTCCAAATAAAAGAATTTTTTTATATATATTATGATTTTTTAATAATGTTTTTAGAAAATTTATTTATTTTCTTAATTTTGTGTATATTCTACTTGCTTTGAATGGTACAAATTCATCACTTTCTCCTTCGTAGAAGTTACCGAAGAATTCTACAAAGTGAAGACGTAATGAGTGGATGAATGATCCCATTGATTGGAATGCAATGTTAAATAAGTGTACTGCGAAGAATACTATTACACCTATTACAATACCTACATATGGTACCATACCTGTTAATAATTGTGCTAATAAGTTAGCAGTCATACCGATACCACCAGTGGAAAGACATAATGCTAATAATCTTGAGTAGGATAATATATCACCTAAGAATCCAAATATGTCCATTACTCCCATTGGTCCTGCACCATAAACTAATAGTAAAAGTGCTACTACGAATAGTGCTCCTGCAACGTATATTGAATTTGTTAATACAAATGCTATAATTGCTACTTCAATTAATACCCAACATAATTGGCCACCGCATAATTCTTTAGTTTTTCCACGTTTGAGGTTGTCAATTATACCGAATAAGAATGCAATGTTTAGATGGATTAAACCTATTATAATTGCTAGTATCAATATGTTTTCTGGATGTGCGAATGCATTTATATCTGGGATAACTGTTGGTAATGGTGCGTTAGCATCACCAAATATGAATCTAGGTATGAAATCTCCTATGAATCCACCAGTTACTAGACCCAATACAAATGTCCATAGTCCACATTGTAGAACTATTGTACCAAATGATTTGAATGTTTTACTTGTTTTACCCATACCTTGGTATAGGATAAATCCTACTATTGCTAGTATGATTCCATAAAATGCATCGGTTAAACAGTAACCAAAGAAGAATGGGAAACATAATGCCATTATTATTGTAGGATCGATATCTTTGTAGTTTGGTGGTGAGTACATGTTTACGAGTAATTCGTATGGTTTTGCAAAACCAGGGTTTTGTTGTTTTACTGGAACTTTGTTGTTATCGATTTCCTCTTCGGTAGGATCTTCGATTTCAATAATACTGTTACCATCGGTAAGTTCATCTATTATTGATAAAGTTTCTTCAACATCGTCTTTGACAACCCAAGCTTTAATCATTTTTGTACTGCCAGTTTCACCAAAGTAAGAATAGATTTCAGTTCGTTCTTTTTCTAGTTCTAATTGTTCTTGGATCACTAATAAGTGTTCTTTTGAACGTTGACCAACTTCACCTATATCTTTTATACATTGTTTTCTTTCTTTTTTCAATTCGTCTAGTTTGCTTTTAGATGCTTCGATTATTTCATCAGGTTTTCCGCTTAATCCGGAAACGTCTAATTTTTCAAATTCTAAGCGTCTTAAAACACCAGATACATCTTCTTCAAATTCGTTTGCTACTACAATCATTACTGGAATATAAGTAGTATCTCCTTCAGATGTAGATGTTCCTTCGAATATTTCTACTCTGTCAGTTATTTCTTCTATACCTTTTTTTGCTTCAGATAAGTTTTCGTTTGGTATTCTTCCAGAAACAACTTTTGTGTGTTTTGTTTCCTGTAAGAATGCGAAATCTATATCGAAACTTTTTAATTGATTTGCAACGTTTAAAGAATCTTTATATTTTGTTTCTTCAGAACCAATTTCATTAATACGTGATTCAATTGGACTGAGGACTGCATCAACTTTACTTATAATTTCATCAGCCTTATCAGCTAATTCTTCAGTAGGTAAATCTTCTACTTCTCTTGAATCAATTTTTTTAGGGCTGATAAATCCTTTAACAACATCAACCATACTTTTTGATTGCTCTGCAGATTTTAAAGTATCTAATGTACTTCCGCATTTCATTGATAATGATGCGATTCTGCTAGCATGAGGGTCTTGTTTTGATACATCTAATCCTTTGTATTCTTCATTTTCTTGGATGCTCTCAGATAAGTCTTCAATCTGAATAACTCCTTTTTCGTGAAGTACATCAATTACTGGTTTAGTGTATTTATTCAAAGTTACTATGCTTATTTTTTGCATTTTAGCTGTCCTAAACATAGTAATACCCCTATAATACAGTTTCAATTATTATGTCAGCTGCGGCATCTACATTATTTTCGGATCCTCTTAAGGATTCTTTAATGTTAGCTTCAGATTGATTTGTTATAATTACAGCTTCTTTTCCTGCTTCTTCTTCTTTAGCTAATAAGATGTGTTTAGCTTGGTCGTGAGCTTCGAGTTTAGCTGCTTCAATTTCTGATTCTATTTTTGCACGAGCTTCTTGGATCATTTCAGTTGATTTTTTATTTGCTTCTTCGACAATGCTATCAGCGTCAGATTCTGCTTGTCTGATTATTCCGATAGCTTCTGAAATATTTGCCATTGATAAATCACCTTTTATATGATCTGTTTTTCAACATGATAATACCATTATTTTAAAGAAACCATTAAGGTTTATTTAATAATAATATTGGTAAATTTGTTTAATTGTTAAATTTAAAAAAATATATTTAGCTATCCAAGTATCACCCCAACATAGACATGAGAACTTAAAATTTAATAGAAATAAATATTGAATTTCCAGTTAAATTTTAATCAGTTCAAAAAATATATCTTATAAGTATATATATTTGTTTTCTTATGATATATAATTTTAGAAAATAAAAAGGTATATGGAAAATTTTTCATTTAAAAAATAATTAATTTAAAAAAAATATTTGAAAAAAAATAAGAATATGAAAATAAGTATTATTTCATTCGTATGATAGGTTTGGATAAATGTCTTCTTGCTTCTGTTGGAACTTCATAGAATCCTTCTTTAATATCTCTTTCTATTATTTCTTTGATTTTTTTATCTGATTTTGTTTTGTTACCACATTTTGGACATTTGAAACCTTTATTTTTTCCTGCGGATTTCATTCTTTTTCCACATTCACATACTGGATTTAATAAATTGTATTGTGGTGATACTTTTATTAGTTTGAATTTTTCTATGTTGAATGTGTTATTTTCGTTTAATCCACCATATAATATTATTTCATCATCTTTTCTTAGTTTTCGTATGATGTTTCGGAATGTTTTTGTTGGTTCAAATGCTGCACATTCCATTATAGCAGTATCATCGGAAACTTTAAAAAATACGTGTCCACCCTCTATGTCATGAGGATTTTCTATTACTTTACATTGAATTTTGTAGCATGAGTTTATCTGCATTTCTTTGATACTTTTACCTTCCTGTATATGCATATCGGTATGTTGATTTGTTCTGAATATACAGTATCCTTCTATTTCTTCATAACTTTCTACCATGTTATGAGCTTTTTCCACTATTTCTGGTGTATTTCCCCTTATTCCATATAATACAGGACATGGTGTGTGTGGTTCTATTGCCGTGTAGTTTCCTTCTTTATCTATGTTATCAAATGTTTCAGGGTATGTTTTTTCATCCATATGATATATGCTTTCTTGGTTGAGTTTTCTTTTTGTACCTATATTTTCTTGTGTTCTGTATGCTAAACATTCGAATGTTTCATCAGGGAGCTCTATACTTATTGAGGCTATTGCTCCTATAATGCCTCTTCCTTTTTTGAACTTATGAACTCTTGCACCAATATGATTAGCAAATTTTTCTGCATAATCTATAGTGTATATTGAGTATATTGCATTTATTGCATATTTTCTCATTTCATCAGTTATTTCTCCCTCATAAAATATTACACCAGGGTTTGTATTTACACCTTCAAACATAGAATATTTTTCAACATTTTCTAAAACTATTTGTTCTACTAATTCAACCTGACTTCTTGAATCCAATGTTACCCTAAATGATAATGCACCATTTCCCCTTGTTTTATAACGTGCAAACGGGTTTAATCTGATTAATCTTGGATAGTCATCTGTATATATTTTTTGTTCTTTCAGTTGTTCTATTATAATATGTGTCAAATATGTTGTACACATTCCCTCATTTGAGTCTGTGTCATCTATTCCCACATGTAATATTATCTTGTCATTTGAATTCAATATTATACTCCCATATTATTTGATGAAAAAAAAGGTTTGTTATATAATAATATTATTAAGAAAATACATAATATATATTATGAATTTAGATAACAATGGAATTAACCGTGAGAATGTAACAAAAGAAATTAACGATTTGTTATTATCTTATGGATTTAAAACTTCAAATATTTATGATAGAAGTTGCTTCGACTTACTAGCACGAAAAGATGACATATTAATCATCTTAAAGATACTAGTAAATGTGGATAGTTTAACTTCCACACAAGCAGAAGAGTTATCTAAAATTGCAGGAACTTTTCTTGCAAGCCCAATAATTATCGGATTAAAATCTAAACATAATTACCTGGAAGAAGATGTTGTATATGAGAGACATGAACTACCAGTAATTACACCACAGACTTTATGCAATATTATTGTTAATGATATTCATCCAGAAATATTTGCAAAACGTGGTGGATATTATGTGAAAATTAATGGTAATCTTTTAAGACAGTTACGTGAAGAAAAGAACCTATCACTAAAAGAGTTAGCTGATATGAGCCATGTTTCCAGAGAAACAATATACAGATATGAACAAGGTAATTCACAGACATACCCAGAAACTGCATTAATGTTAGAAGAAGTATTACAAAGACCAATAACATTATCTATTAACTTATTGGATGTTGAAAACAAAAACAGTTTAGATAAAAGTATACAAGAACCAATAGAACTTATAAAATTAGGTTATGATGTAAAAAGTTCTGGAAAAACACCATTTGATGCAGTATCTGAAAGTACACAGAATATTAATGAAATTAATAAATTACAGGAAAAACTAGAAAATAAGCTTGACGAAATAGAAAAAATTAGGGCTGAAATTAACAAGAAAACTAAAGAAAACAATATTTTAATAACCAATCTGGAGAAAGGCAGAAACAATAAAACTTTAAATACTATTGCCAACAAGACACAGGACATTTCATCAGTCACAGGTTATGATGCGTTATTTGTTCTGGAAAACAAACATGAAAAAGAGAACATTAAAGACATACCTGCCATACATACATGGGAAATAAAGGATATGGAAAATATTGGTGAATTACTAAAACTAATAAAAGAAAGAAAAAATGAAATTGATTAATCTTTTACCTCATTTATTATACCAAATGTTTGTTCAGCTTCACTTACCTTTGCAACACCAACACAAACAGAATCAACATAATCAATATTTTTTATAAAATCATAAGCTTCCTTAGGCTGTAATATTCCAGTAGCCAAGGTTCTGTTTGCTATTATTTTTTTATTCAAAGAAGACAATAATTCATTAATGATTTTCTTATTTTCATTATTTAAAAAATTACAATCCATCATATATCCATAAAAGTTTAAAGGCAACATTATCTGCTCAAAATCATCAAAAAATGAAGCTTCTTTTATTAATGGAATATTTTTAAATGGAGTTCTTGTTTCTATTGAAGGAAGATATCCTTGATCTTTTATTAAATTTAAATATTCAGAAATAATATCATAATTATTATTTGCAATATTCTCATCTACAAAGAATCCATCCAACATTAACGAAGAAGTATTATATTTATTATAAACAGATAGATCATCCTCAAAATTATCTGCACTTGTTCTACCAATAATTTCCCAGTCATTACCTTCATTAATTGATAAATCTAAAGCTTTTTCAAGATCATCAGAACGATTCATCATAATTTTATGAACACCCAGTTCATAAGATTTATTTAATATTTCTGCAATATTTTCTGGTTGTTTTTCAAAATCCAATTCGTATAATCTTGTTCTATGACCAAATTGTGGAGCAAAAATAAAAGGTGACGTACCTAAAATAATCTCATTAAATGTCATTATATCAACTCAAATAGTTATATAGAATATATTTCTAAAAACAAGTTATTATATTATAATTATAAAGACCTTATTATTTATAGTAAAAAAAACATAAACAAATAATGAATGTTAAACCAAAAATATTAAGAATAATAAATAATGGTTTAAACAAGTATTATTTTAGTTTAACAAAATGGAGGAAGAATCCCCCATTATCATAAAAAAAAGTAAAGGAGTTTAACTATGCCAAAAGTATTAGTAGCAGACAAAATTAATGAAAAAGGTGTTGAAGTATTAGAAGGATCTGCAGAAGTAGTAAACAATCCTACAATCACACCTGAAGAATTACTTGAAACAATTGACCAATACGAAGGAATAATTGTTAGAAGCAGAACAAAAGTTACAAGAGAAGTAATAGAAAAAGCAGAAAACTTAAAAATAATTGCAAGAGCAGGTGTTGGAGTAGACAACATAGACGTAGAAGCTGCAACAGACCATGGAATTCTTGTAGTAAATGCACCACAATCCACATCAATTACAGTAGCAGAACATGCAATGGGATTAATGTTATCATTAAGTAGAAAAATTGCAATAGCTGATGCATCTGTAAAATCAGGAAAATGGGAAAAAAGCAAATTTATGGGAATGGAATTACGTAACAAAACTCTTGGTGTAATAGGAATGGGAAGAATTGGAAGCCAAGTAGTTAAAAGATCAAAAGCATTTGAAATGGATGTAATCGTATACGACCCATACATAACCGAAGAAACAGCAAAAGAATTAGGTGTAGAAATTACAACACTCGATGACTTAATACAAAGATCAGATGTAATGACAATACACGTACCTTTAACTCCTGAAACAAAAGGATTAATATCCAAAGAACAACTTGCAAAAATGAAAGACAATGCAATACTTCTTAACTGTGCAAGAGGTGGAATCATAAATGAAAATGATTTATACGAAGCACTAAAAGAAAGACCAGAACTTAAAGCAGGGTTAGACGTATTCGAAAATGAACCATTAGAAAACAGTCCATTAGCAACATTAGATAATGTAGTTCTAACACCACACATCGCTGCTTCAACCAAAGAAGCACAACGTGATGCTGCAATAATAGTTGCAAAAGAAGTTAAAGAAGTAATAACAGGAAACACACCAAGCAACGTATTAAACATGCCCCTAGTAGATTCAGAAACCTTTCAAACCCTCAAACCATACTTCAACCTAACCGATAAAATAGGTCAAACATTAGTACAAATCACAACACCAAACATTTCTGAATTAGACATAGTTTACAGTGGTGAAATAAACGGTAGATCAAAAGAACCGCTTACAAGAGAATTATTAAAAACTTATCTCAACCCAATATTAACAGAACCAATTAACTCTGTAAATGCTAAATCAGTTGCAAAACAAAGAGGCATAAAACTTACAGAAGGTGAAACTGAAGATAGTGGAAAATATGATGCTACTATAAAAGTTGTTGCTAAATATGATGATAAAGAAACAGCAATCGAAGGAACAGTTGAAAACAATGAACCAAAAATCATATCCATTGATGGTTATTCTGTAAACTTAAATTTAGAAGGCTTTATGGCAATAATTAAATACGTAGATTTACCAGGAACTATAGGTACAATTGGCAGCATATTAGGCAATTATGAAATAAACATTGCTGAAATGCAAGTTGGTAGAAAATCAGCTGGTGGCGAAGCAGTAATGGTTCTTAAAGTAGATCAAGAAATTACTGATGAAGCAATTTCTGAATTAGAAGGAACTAAAGACATAGAAGTTGTAAAATCAGTTAGATTATAATTAACCTCCAACCTTTTTTTTATTTTAAATATTATAATTGTATTACAAGTAGATACTTAATTAGATATTAATTTTGTGTTAGTTTAAATTTTGAAAAAAAAATAGTAATATTGTAAAAAAAAAGATAAAAGAAATTTATAAATTATTTTTTAAACGTTCATTTTCAGCTTTTAATTTAGCAATATCCTCTTCCATCTGCTTGATTTCTTTTTCTATTTCTTCTGATGATTTTTCTTCTTTTTGAGCAGACACAGGTACTTCAGTCACTTCTTCTTTATGAGATTCCATATCCGTTTTTACTGTTCCTACTTTTTGAGGAGTGACCGTAATAACCTTATTGTTATTTTTTATATTTTGAGGAGCTTTTATTATATGTAATTTAATTTCATCAATATCATCATTAGGTGTTTTATCAGTTCTAATGTCAACTTCTACTTGATCTCCAGGTTCATATTCTGGAGGTAATGGTATTTGTTTTATTACTTTTTTACCTTTGATATTAATTTCCAAGTTTAACATTGCTGGTTTTTGTGGTTGTTCATTCAATTGTGTTTGATTTTCGTCTTGTTTACTCATAATAATATCCTCCTTATTGCTATCTGAATTATTAGTATCCATAATGTTATTTTCTAAATTATCCCCTTTTACCTGATTATCATCATTAATCTTATTTTCATCAATTTCTTCGTTTTCTTCTAATTTTTTTAATTCCTTAACAAATTCCTCATCAAACAATTCTTCATCAAAGTTCATTTCTTCCCATTGTTTTATTTCTACTTCATCACCCAAATCTTTAACAACAAATGGCATTGGATTTCCAAATGCATCATATGCTTTAATTGTTGCTTGAGAGTATGGTCTGCAAATAATCATATGAAAATAACCATTCTTTGCAAAAAATCTTAAATCTGCTCCTGAAGGACTTGCACTTGGCCCAGGATGACTATGAACAGAACCCATGGCCCCTGTTGTTAAAGGCATCATAAATACTTGCATTACTGCACTGTTTTCTGATGCTTTAAATGGTAAAAATATTAGTCCAGTAATTTTTAGAATATTTTTCTGAATTTTTCCCGATAATAATGCTACATATTCATTTGGATCAGATTCTATGGCTATCTTTGTTATCTCATCAATTACTCTGCTATCTATCTGTACTTCATCTATTGATTTGTCATTACCTAATAATTTAGATAATGTTTTATTAAAATCCATGTTTTTATCTCCATATTCTAAGAGTAAATTACTTGATTGATTCTATTATTATATTATGTTGTTTTAATTAATTAAGTTCATTTCTAAATTTACATTTATCTTTTTCTTAGTTGATATATTTTTTTCATTATTTAATGGATTGATTCCTTCCTTTGATTCAGAAATTTTATTGATACATACACCTCTTTTTTGCCATGTGGGTACTTTAGCAATATTTATCCCATTTTCAAATAATAATTCATGTATATCTGATTTTTTTAGTTTATATAATAATTCAGATGTTTCTTTAGATGAATGATTTTTATTCAAGACATATTGTGCATATCCATTTAAACAATTTCTCCATGCTTCATCCTGTCTCCATTTAAAATATTGTTTAACTTTGGTTGAAGTTTGAATTATTCTACAGTCAAATGATGCAGGTTTTAATGAGAATATGTCAACATCAAAGTTGTTCTGGTTTATATATAAATGTTTCATGAATGATGATGTTATATAGGATGATATAACTGAATCTATCTTTTCAATTCTGCCATTGAATGGTGCTTCATTAAATAAGATATTTATTTCATCGGAAAAAAGAAATACATATTCAGGATTGAATTCATTAATTAAATCTTTAGATACTTCAATGAAGATATCTCTTAATCGTTGATCAAATGGTTTCTTTAATTTTAATTGTTTGGTATATTTTGAAAATGATCTTCCATCTACTCTTAATATTAGGGGAATATCTTCAACGACTTTAATTTGAGAAAATTGTTCATATTTTTTCAAAAATATCACCATTTGAATATAAATATAATTAAAAAAATAGTTTATTAAAAAAGAATAAGAAAATAATCTGCAGTTATACAGATTTTCTCTGGATTTGATTATCCTAAGATCCTACTTGTATTGTTTCTGATAATTTGTTCAATAAACTTGCTGCAGAGAAAGCTGCTAACATACTAGTTTTAGGATTATCAGGACTACTTACATTTGATGTTATGGTGACTAATTCACCAAAAGTTCCTTTTATATGGACTTCATGAGTATTATTTTCAATTTTTGGATCAGCAATTATTTTTACATCAGCATCAATACCTGAAGCTAAACTTAGGGTAGATGATACGTTTATATTCTTTGGAAATTCTTTTACTGCTTCAGAAGCTTTTCCTTCAAATAATACTTTTTCAGTATCCCCTTCAATTTCTTGGCCTAAGGATATTGGTGGTTTACGAGTGATTAGTGAAACTGATTCTATTTCCCCTAGTCGAGCAGCTTTAACTGTGTCTATCCCAGTTATTGCTCCAGTAGGTAAATAAATTGTTGAATTATTTTCTTTTGCTATGGATTCAATGTTAGCTTTGAAATCAGTGTCCAATAGAGCTCCTACACTCATAATAATAACATTTGTCCCACTTTTAAGTATTTGGGGTATTGAACCACGTACAGCACCCTGTGAAGCACATTCCAATATTAGTTCAGAATTTTTTATAAGTTCTTCTATTGAATTTGCTACTTGTGCATTAACTTTTTTTGCTAGTTTAGTTGCATTATCTATATTTAAATCATAAAAGCATGTTAAGTCCACATTTAATTTGTCTTCTAGTTTAAATCTTACTAATGTGTTTGCTATAGATCCACAACCCATTATTCCTACTTTCATTAATAAACTCCATTAGTTAGGTTTCATTGATGGTTTTTTAACTATAGGTCTTTTTTGTGGACCTGCATTAATTCTTTTCTGTCGGGATGCTTGATATTGTGTTAATTTGTTTTGGTCAACTAAGATAATATCATTGACTGCTGTAACGATTTCATAAGGAATATCGATAATTCCTTCTGTTCTTACTGGATTTACATCTTCTTCTTCAGGTACTAATCTCATAGAATTTCTAAGAACATCTCTTAATCCTACGTTTCTATTATCTTCAGTTATTGCTTTAGTTTTAAAAAATGAAATTCTGCCTTTTTTAATGTTTAATACTACTTCGTTTACTTTTCCTATGTATTTTCCTTCTGTATTGTAAATGTTTAAGTCATAAAATTTTGATAAATCTACCATGTTATCACCAAATGTTATTTTTTTTCAATGAAATTAATGATCGCCTTTTATAATCGTAGAAAAAGGTTAAAAATCCTTAATATTAAATTATTAAATAATAATTTCTAATCTATTTATTATATGTAAAACATATTATATAAATTTTTTTAAATAATAGACAATATAGTAAATCCGGATAAAAAGCAGATACCACGCCATAAAAAATAAAATAAAAAAAGAACATATTATATTATAGATTTGATTATGATAAAGAAAAAAAATAGGGAAAAACTATGTGGGACACTAGTAAAGATTACAGACTAAGAGTTGCAGAAAAAGCGGTTGAACAGTTTATAAGAGTAGTTGAAGGATCTAATTTAAGAGGATCATGGAATAAGAAACAAGTACGGTTAATAGCTAAAAACATGAACCCTGATATACAAACTATGTACTATTCCTATGTATCACCACAAGAATTAGCTGAAACTCCTCAGATGGAAAAATTATTAAATAGTGTTGATGAAATTATTGAAAATCTTGGAGGAGAAGATTATTCTAGAAAATTTTTAAGTGAGTTGAACCGTGAAGAACGTGAAAAATTAGACTTGCCTTTATCTAAAATGAAATTCTTTTTCAACACTATCCGTGGTTTACCTGAACGATTAATGTTAGGTGAAATAGATGACCCTGTTATTGGAGTTGATATAAAAGTTGGTGAACTTGTTAGTGTCAGTAAACATCCAGATACTGATACTTTGATGGTATGTAATGTTAATCTAGGTAAACGTGCAATTACCGTCATCACCAATGATTTAACAGTGAAAGATAATGATAGGGTTGCAGTAGCTTTATTACCTCCTAGCGTGTTTATGGGAATTAGTAGTGAGGGCATGTTCCTTGGTGCTGGAGAAGGAGTTTTGAAGGATGTTGAAGGAGAAATTGGTAGTCTTCCGCAACATGTTGATGTAGCTGCTTTTAATGAAACACGTAACTTAGTTGATCAGTTCTTAAAAGATTAACTTCATTCTATTTTTTTAGGATACTGCTTATATTATCCAACTTATTTTTTATATTTTGTACTTCTGTATTATTTATTTCATTACTCCAATCTAAGAGATATTCTTTATATATTGTTGAAGCTAAAATTACTATTATCATTATCCCTGCAATTAGTAATATTAATTCGGTTGAAATTTGACCTGTTTCCTGTTGATATAACATGATTTTAAACCCCCATTATTGTGCTCATTATTATTTGTGAAAAGTAGTATACTATTAGTGATAATGGTAAAATTATTATAGTATATTTAATTCCTTTTTTGCTATCAGAATACATTACTATACCTATTAAACTACATACAAGAATTGATTGTATTATAACATAACCAATACTTGATATTGGAATTACATCATGTAATGGATTGGTACGACCGGATATACTTATAAAATTTGTATATAATCTTATCATACCTAATGCGAAAGGTGTTGCAATTACTGAAGAGATAACTAGAAACATGACTGACATCATAACACTAGCTTTTCGTTCTTTTTTTAACATTAATGAATCACTTAAATCATTTGCCATAGAATCTAATACCTGGGATAAGTTTCCTCCAGATTCCCAACCATATATTATTAATTGGAAGGAATGTTTTAAGTTATCTGAATTATTTTTATATGCTACTTCCATTAATGATTCATCAAATGGTCTTCCGAAACTTGTTTCAAGTAAAGCACGTTTTATTTCATCATTCAGGGTATTGTTTATTGTCTTGGATAGTTCATTAAATGCTGATTCCAAACCTAATCCTATTTTTATTAAGGATGATAATTGTCGTAGATAGTCTGGTAATTCTTGTTCTATTTCATCTAATCTTTTTTCGTTCCTGTAATTTATATAAAAAATTAATAATATTGGAACTGAAAATGTAATTAAAGATGTTAAAATATGTAGTTTAAACAAGAAACACATGAATAAGGATAGTATAAAAAGTATTAACATTATTAAGAGTACTATTGTTATTAATTCTTCTGTTTTAATAAATATCCCAGAATCCACAAGTTTTTTTTGAATTTTATAATTTATATCATCAGACAAATTATTTTTTATAATATTATTTAAAAATTCTATTATTTTTGTAAACATAATTTATTAATTAAATATATAATTTAAAAATAATCATATTTATAATTTATCAAAAAAAGAGTAAAAAAAAGTTTATAAAAGAAAATCAAGTTTCTTATCCAATGTAGTTAAAACTTCACTATTCTTCTTAACAAGAACATCATCTTCAATTCTTACACCAAATTCACCAGGTATGTAAATACCCGGTTCGGCTGTGATAACCATGTTTTCTTCTAAAAGCATGTCCACTTTATTAGAAACAACAGGATCTTCATGTATTTCAAGACCAAAACCATGACCAGTACTATGAATAAAGTATTCACCATAACCATATTCTGTTATCACATCCCTAGCTGCATTATCCACATCTGCACATGAAACTCCAGGAGCAATAGTTTTTATAGCTGCTTTTTGTGCTTCAAGTACAATGTTCCATATTTCATCCTGACGTTCAGTTTCAATAAAGGTTCTTGTAATATCCGAACAATAATAATCATATTTTGCACCCCAATCAACAACTATTGGTGTTTCAACACGATTCATGGACGTTTCAGAATGAGGTGAACTTGAACGTTTACCTGAAGCAACTATTGTATCAAAAGCTGGTTTAATTGAACCATTTATTGTCATATCAAACTCTAAAGAAGCAGCAGCATATTTTTCAGTACTGGTGAAATCAATTTCTTTTATGGCATTTTCTGCTATGCCGATAGAATTTCTTATTTTTGTAATTTCCTCTTTAGTTTTAGTTTTTCTATGATTATAAAATACTTCAGAAGTTTTTATAGATGACACATCATCTGATAAATATTTGACAAGGCCAAAATCTAATGAATTTTCAACTGCAATATTTCCTTTTAATAAATCTTTAACTTCTGTGAATTTTACTATATCTCTTGTTTCTATTTGTGATTTTTCTTCTGCACTTTCTTTATCTATACTATTTACATAAAGTATTGGTTCGTCTTGAATTATTAAATATGCAAAACTTGAAGGATAAAAATCTGAAATATATTTAATATTTTCGGGTGAGTAAACAAACATTGAATCAATATTTTCATCATTTAATTGACTGAGAATTTCATTAATCTTCATCTAAATCATTTTTCCTATTTTTATATTATATAATGATATATATTTACATTATCAATTTTAAAAATTTCGAAAAAAGAAATTCCTACATTATAAGTTAACTGATATACCATATAAATCAATGATGAAAAAAACAGAATTTTAAATAATAAATGATAAAACTTAATTAATTTAAGCAAATTAAAAATTAGAAAAAAAAATACAAAAAATAAGATAAAATATCTTATTTTTTAAATTAAGGGATTTTATATATTTTTTATGCTTTGGTTACTGTGAATGTGGTTGTGGAATTTGTTGGCAGGTAGTTGTTGCTTTCTAGGTATGTTGCTGTTATTGTGTTTTGTCCTGCCCATGTTGCGTTGTGTGAGTATGTGAATGCTCCTGTGTTGTCTGTTTTTATTGTTTTACGTCCGTTGTTTATTAATAGTTTGATTGTTCCGGTAACTGCTTTGCCGTTTTCATCTGCTAGTTTTCCACTTATTTTAACCATAGTTTTTTGTGTAACAGTTCCGATGTTGTTTAATGTGATTACTGTTGCTAGTTTTTCTACTTGAGCGGTTGTTGTTGCATTGGATGCGCTGTAACGGTTTGCACCAAGGTATGATGCTGTAATGTTGTTTACTCCGACTTTGGTTACTGTGTATTCGTATGTGAATACTCCGTTTTTATCGGTTTTAACTGTTGCTCTACCATTGTTGATTAAGAGTTTGATTGTTCCGGTTATTGCATTGCCGTTTTCATCTAAGAGTTTACCACTGATTGTGATTTTTTCTCCTTTCTTAGCACTACTTATTTTATCAAATACAATTTGAGTATCCATTGCAGTTACTTCAACAGTAGCTGTTGTATTGCTTGCAAGGTATTTAGTGCTTTCAAGGTAACTTGCAGAAATGTTATTTACTCCAACTTTGCTTGCAACAAATGTGTAAGTAAATACTCCAGAGTCATCAGTTTTAACTGTTGCACGACCATTGTTTATTAAGAGTTTTATTGTTCCTTTGATTGGATTACCGTTTGCATCTACTAATTTTCCAGTAACTGTTACATTGTTTCCTGATTTTACAGGTGTAATTTCATCAATTATGATACTTGTATCTTGTTGTGCTACGTCAAAGCTCATGGTATTATTAGTTGGATTATATGATTTAGTTCCAAGGTATGAAGCAGTTACATTGTATGTTCCTACTTTTGTTACAGTGTAGTCATATGTGAATACTCCATTAGCATTGGTTTTTACTGTTGCACGACCGTTGTTAATTAAAAGTTTTATTGTTCCAGGAACTCCAAAACCATTTTCATCTGATAATTGACCTGAGATTGTGATTTTATCTCCAACCTTAGCACCTTTAACTGCATCAAATGTGATAGTTGTTGGTTTGGTTGAAGTTAAATTGTTAACAATATCTTTTAATTCTTCAACAGTATTTTCAAGATCTTCAATAGCTGCTGTCTGATTATTTATAGTGTCATTTAATTTGCCTATAGTTTCAGTTTGATTATTGACTGTATCATTTAGTTCTTTAACTGTTTTGTTTAATTCATCTATCATTGCATATTTTTCTAAATCTATTACAATGAATGATTTTGTTTGTTCTTTTGACTCGTATGAGTTTTCACCATTGAAACTTACTGTTATTGTGTTGTTTCCTTCTACTGGTGAAGTAGTGTAATTATATTTACCTTCGGAGTCTGTTGTGATATTTACTGTTTCATTGTTAACTGTTATTGTTAATTGAGTATCATTAATTGCTTTATTGTTTTCATCCATTAATGTTCCACTGATTGTTAAGTTTTCATCAAGGTATGGTCTGTTTGTGTCTAAGGTTAATGTTGTGTTTAATTTTTCAACTTTGATTGTTGCATTTTCGGTACTTGAAACAAATTGGGTTTTTTGATATATGTATTCAGCTACTATGTTTAATGTTTCTGCTTCGGTAGGTGTGAATGTGTAAGATAGTGTGTTTGATTTTGAATTTGCTACCTCTTCTTCATTTATTTTTAGTATTATTCTACCGTCAGATGTTGTTGTTGCATTGTTTGCTGTTACGTTGATTGTTATTTCATCAAATACTTTTACTTGTTCTGGTGCTGTGAGGTTTATGCTTGTTCTTGTTGGTGTAATGTTTGATACTGTTGTTGCATTTACTCCTTCAGCTCCGTATAAGTCATTTGACATTATGAAGTTGTTTCTTACATAACCGTTTCCGGTAATGTTTACTATTGGTACTTCACCGTTTTCTGCGTTTATGATGATTGTGTTTGGATAGTTGTATGATGAGTATGAGTACTGTCCTTGTCCTACATATGAATTTTTAGATGTGATTATTGTTATTGCAGGAACTGGGTTAGGACTTGTAGCTGTAATGTTGTTGTTTCCTATTGTTGGGTTGTTTCCTTGGGTTTCATTTAATATTAGTATTGCTACTTTTTCTCCGGATGCGTTAATATTATTTTCTCCAAAGAATTTACCATTAGCATATGCATTTTCTATATATGCTGTAAGTACGTCTGAACCTGTCTGTGTTATATTATTTCCTAGTATGTCTAAGTTTGTCTGTATTACTTCAAATGCTGTGTTTTTACCTGTTGATTTTAATGTAATATTGGATTTTTCCACATCCAGATAATCATTTTTGGTATATTCCTCCCTACTCATTTTGAATGCTGTTACATCTTTACCATCCATGATAACAGTTACGCCCTCAACATCTAATACAGTGTATGTTTTAGGTCCATGTACTGATTCAAATGCAGTTATATTATCACCGGTAACTGTGAATACTCCACCTCTAAATTCAATATTTCTTTGCTGATCTGTTGAAAGATTTCCAATAAATACTGGTTTATCCGTGTTGTTTATGTTTATGTTTGTGAAATATACAAACCTATTATCATATCTTGAACCTTCAACATCACTTACTATGATTGAACCATTGTATATTGTATAGTTTCCAGCGTTTACAAATGTTAGATTGTTTGTGAAGATTAAATCTTTGTTGTGTAAGTCGCCACCTAATGATAATATATTTATTCCTTCTGGGAATTTGTATGTGCTGTTTTCATCGAAGAATGTTGAGTATGTTTCATCAGTTAATACTCCGAATACTGGAATATTGTTGTAGAGGTAATTGTCTTTACTGTTTTCATCCATACTTATTGCAGCATCACCACCGTTAATGTTACTTGCATTAAGGTTGTTGTTTGTAATGTTGTTGTTTGATGAGTTGGTTAATATTACTGCATATTCACTGGTAGTGTATGCTATCTGATTATCGATAAGGTTATTGTTTGAATTATCTAATACAATGTTTGCACCATTTTCTGTGTTAATATTTTTATTATTAGTTGTTCTGGTAACCTTGGAATTGCTTGTACCATTTAATATAATGTTTGCACCATTTTCTGCAGTTATAACATTGTTTAATGCTTCAATATTTTCTGAGTTGTAAAGTATTATACCAGATGTTGTAGGTTTGATTATGTCATATGATGTTTCATCAGTATCATTTCTTGTACCAGTTACTGTTATAGTGTTTGTATTAACATCAATATCACTACCTGATACTGCTATACCAATACAGTAATTACCATCAACTACTATAGTGTTACTGTTTATTGTTGCATCATTAATTGATTCT
Organism: uncultured Methanosphaera sp.; assembly: GCA_946537725.1. Lineage (GTDB taxonomy): Archaea > Methanobacteriota > Methanobacteria > Methanobacteriales > Methanobacteriaceae > Methanosphaera. Next base: position 8,416 of record CAMNFZ010000007.1, on the reverse strand, counting down.
GGGATTGAACCACATAATTCAATACCAACACCTTGATTAGCACTTATGTATACTTTGTTTGAATTGACTGTTGTACCAGTTATTTCTCCTTCATATGCACTTGCAAGTACTCCGTAAGCTATTGGACTTGTAAGATTTATAGTATTAGAGTTAATAGTGTTATCCTTTGCTGGGGAGTATCCTATTTGAATACCTGCAGTATATACGTCAGAGCTTAATTTTATATTATTACTGTTAATAGTATTTGCATCAGTATTAGATCCAAGATTTATACCGTAAAGATATCCTGTGCTTTCAGCTACAATAGTGTTTGAGTTAACTGTGTTACCACTACTTTTAGTTCTGCTTGCAAGGTCAATCACAGATATAGTACCAGTACCGGCTGTACTGTTTCTAACAGTTATAGTATTTGAATTAATAATGTTTTCTGAACCGGTTACACTTATTGCACTAGCATTAGACATTGCAAATGGATATTCACTGTAATCAATATTTTCTACAGGAATAGTTAAGTCAAACTTGTTGGATAATATACTGTTTTTGTCTCCATTAACCATAATTTCACGAGAAATACCACTATTGGATGTTCTGTATACAGTTACATTTCTAACAAGGTTACCATCAGAATTTAATAATACACTGTTAGGAATACCTTCACGGGTATTGTTAAATACCATATTTTCAAGTGCTACAATTGCACCATTATCGGTTGAAATGTATCCATTATTTATAACAGCTTCCTCACCAGTAAGTGATAGTATTATGTTGTTAAATTTGAATACTTTATTATTAAATTCTCCTTTGAATGTTAATGTTGAATAATTTGTAACATTTGTATTTATAAGATTACCATTAGTATCAAAGAATTTTAAATAATTCTCATCAGTTAATTCAAATTCTTCACCAGATTCTGGAATGTTTCCTTCAACGGTTGTGTCATCTTTAACATTAAGTGTTTCATCACCAGCTTTTGTTCTGGTATATAATATATTATTAGTTACAGTGTTGTTTGCACCTGTTACAACAACTGTGTTATCATTGGTTGTTGTGATATTGTTTGAATCAATAACTACATTTGCTGCACCAGATGTGATTGTACCTGTTACATTGTTATTTGTAATGTTTGAGTTTTTACCATTTGTACCTACTTGTACATCTGCTAAGTTGTTGTCTTTAACATTTGTTGGCTGGTTAACTGTGAGTTTACCTTTTACTGTGTTGTTTTCAAATAAAGCATCTGCACCACTAATGGTAACAGCATTTAATGTGTTATTGTATACTTGAGCATTTGCTTGTACAGTTGTACTACCAGTACCATAGAATACATTATTATAAGCAGTAGAACCTGCAGTTAAATACATACCAACAGTTCTATAAAATTCATTGTCAACTAATGTAGCAGTTGCACCAGTTACACCAAATGCTGCAACACCTGCTGAACCACCAGAATAAAATTTATTTCCCTGTACTAAAGTACGCTGACCACCATTTTGTAATGGATTGCTTGAACCACCAGATCCACCTAATACTGTACAGTTTATAACTTTATTGTCAAAGTTAGTCATCACGTAATCTGCTGGTTTATCAGCAGTGTTGAAAGGGTTACCAACATATAATAGGTTTCCAACACTTCCTTCAGCTTGTACTGTTGAGTTTATTATTGTACAATTGTTACATCCTGTCCATACGAATGATGAACTTCCACCATTATTTTCAGTGTAAATATAACAGCTGTCAATGGTTACATTATTACAGTATCTAAGTGAGGTTTGTCCTACACCACTACCTACACGTGCATTTTCCACATGCATTGTCATATTATACAATACAGCGTTGTACACGTTATGTATCCAGCATTCAGTATTGTTAAGGTATAATCCACTGATAAATGAACCTGATCCACCTATATTAACTACAAAACTGTTACCCGGATCTTCACCCATAAGGGATCCTGCAACAGTGTGTAAGCTTATAAATGCATCTTTAGTTGTTGAAACAACAGTTACAGGCTTGTTAATTACAAGTGAATGATTTTTATCAATTAATCCCTGGAAATCAAGTGTATCACCAGGATTCACATCAGCACCTAGTGTGTGACCTTCACCACCAAATACATCTTCAACATTATCTTGTGTTACAATAATGGTTTTAGGTTCAACCTTAGGATTCTGTTCAACTACATTGTTCTCTCCAGTTACTACAACAGTACTGTCACCTTCACCAGATTTGGATGTGAGAGTGTTGTAGCGTACAATGTTGTTGTCACCTGTAAGTTCAATGGTGTTATCTGCATGTTGTACTGTTATCGTGTTGTTTTCAAAGAGCGAATTGTTTGTAACCAGTTTTATACCAGGAACATATCTAACATTAACTTCATTATCAACTAAAGACAAAGTAGTTACATTTCCTCCAAGTATTGGACTGTATTTTCTTGATTCTATACTACTATCTTTATCCATACTTAAAAATAGGAAATTATTGTTTCTAAATGTTATATTATTTGCTTTATAAAAGAAAAATCCATAATTATGGAAATCATTAGGGAAATCCTCTGGATCTAATCCCCATTCTGTAATATTTATAAATTCTTCTTGACTGATACTAAATTCTGAATTTTCTATCATAATATTATTACCACGTATTAATACTCCTCCAGACACTCCTGTGTTATCAGTATACCCAGCAAAAATTGCCATTGCAGCTGCACCTGTTGATGTAGAAGTATAAGTGATGTTTCTTAATGTGATATTATCTCCATTTAATATTAAAGCTATATCCCTATCAGTATCTTCATTATAATCAGATATGATTTTTAAATTTTCATAGGTCACAGTTTTCCAACCGCCATTTATTTCCAAACCACCTTTTTTGGTTATAGCACCAATAACTTTAAGATTGATATTTTCTTTATTATCAAAATTTAATTTAAATGATTTCATATCATATTGGTTCCCACCAGTTGAAAATGAATTTGAATTCACATATATAACAATATCTGTTATATCTATTGTTTGTTCATTAATTTTTGATTGATAAGGATTTTGACCATATAATAAAACATTTCTAGCATTTTCACCTTCCAATATGATTTCAACAGTACCATTATTATAAATAGTCAAATCATTAGATGTTACTACAGTTCCTTGATAAATTATTTCAGCATTGGAATCTGTTTTTAATTGTTTGGTTGAAAGTTTAGATAAAAGTTTGCTGCCTGTAGAACCACAATTTGGGCAATTACCAGAACAGTTTTTAAAGTAATTTGTATATAAGTTTTGTGTTATAGTTCCAATTGTATTTCCACCACAATCATAAGTGTATTTTGCTTTATTGGTTAATGTTAATGTACCAATAATACTATCTTTGAAGCAACTATTGGCTTTTTGTACAGTTATAGTTTGTCCTGTTGCATCGTTTGAGTGGAAACGTACATTGTTGTGTAGTGAAACTCCTGCAAGGAATGTGTTGTTTGTCACATGAGCATGTCCATTGATTGTACTTGCACCATTTATTGTGTTGTTTTCTATTATACTGTAGTTTCCTGTTGAGAATTTACCATTAACTGTATTATTGATGTATTTGTTACCATAGTATGTAACATTGTGTGTATCGTCTGGATCTGTTTCGTTATCGTAGCTTCCAGACCATGTGGTTGTTATACCATATTGTCCTGGTGTTATATCTATTGTATTGTTTTCGATAACGTTTCTTGGTCCGGTTACTGTGATACCCCAGCAAATGTTTTCTCCATCGGTACAGGAAATAATGTTGTTGGTTATTTTGTTTGCCCTGTTTTTGGTAATGTTGTTAGCATTGTTGGTTGCTCCATACATGTTAAGATATATGAGGTTTCCAACTTTACCACTACCAAGTACAGTGTTATTGTCTATTGTACAGTTTTCACCGAGTGTAATTACTATTGCACTACATCCAGTGTTGTTTACTGCATAGAAGTAACTGTTTTTGACTGTAATGTTTATTACACCGTTACGCATTGAGAAGTACCCTGTACTCATTCCAACACCCTGATTTTCAACTGTTACATTGATGTTGTCAAATGTAATGTTGGATGCTGTTGTTGTGAATACTTGTGTATTATGGAACTTTAGGTTTGTAATATTAGAATTAGATGCTCCATGGTTAAATTCTATCCATGTTGGATCTAATGATGGAAGATTATATCCATATATTGTGTTTAAATCTAATGTGAAACCGTTTCCAGTTATGTTTACGGATTTATTTATTGTATAGTTTGTTGATGTACGAGATATGTTTTCTGTAAAGTTTAATGTATCCCCATCGTTAATGACTGTGTTTAAACCAGCAACTGTTATATATTCATCGAAGTTTGAGTTATTTAAGTTGTATGTTGTTGGTGTTGTATTTCTTGTTTTACCACCATCTGTTTGAACAACATTTTTTGTTGTTTGTTGCGTGTTTTTTATTTCATGATTAATGTTACTTTCAGTGATTACATTTGTATCAGTTTGTTGTGTATCATATGATGTTGTGCTGGTTGTTACATCAGATGATAATGTTGTATCGTTGATGTCTGCAGCACTTGCTACTGATATTAATGTAATTATTAAAGCAACAAAAAAAATGATATGTTTTGAATTAATTTTCATTTTACCACTCATTGTTTAATAATCATTGATTAAAAATTAAAAATATACAAAAAGATATTAAATCATTTGTTTATTATCTATTTTTTAAAATTTATTTTATTTTTAATCAATATAAGTATATATAATTATTTTCAAATATAAAATTATTGTAAAAAAAGTATTAACTATTTTTAGATAGTTATTTAAGATATTACTGTTAAAAAAGTATTTTTTTAATAATACAATTTGTTCAACTTTTTTTACAAAAAAAATATTACATTTTAATTATTCATGAATAATTGTGGATTGAATCCTAATTATTAAATTGATAATGAAATATTTTGATATCAAAAAAAATAACAATATTGATACAAGTGTAATGGAGGAATTGATTATAATCAAGAAAAATAAGTACTTGTTTATATTTCTAATAATATCTTTTGCCTTAATGTCAGTAGTATCAGCAACAGATACAAATGATACAACACATGTAACAAGTGAAGTATCACAGGACAATATGGCAGATACCCAAGAAATTACACATGAAATATCTGAAAAAAACATTATTCAAGACGATAATTCATATGTAGTTAAAGATAATGATGAAGATAAACGAGTAATACAAAACATAACTAAAAAAGACAAAAGAGAAGAAAATATTAAAACAGAAGTTGCAGGAGATAATGTTACCTTTGTTAATGTTACATCATCCAATTTTAAACAGTACTTCACTGTAATGAGTAATGTTGCATACATGGGTAAAGGTATTACTTCCACTAACAACAGTCTTATCTTAAATGTAAAATATGTACCAAGTAATGTTTACATGTTCTCTTTTGATGAAAACAGTGATAAGTTTCAAAACCTTAACTTATTAGTTGATGGAAATGGTTGTAGTGCTCTAACTAATGTAGGATTTAAAGTTTCAACCAACTTTAAAACGTTTACATTACAAAATTTTGACTCTGTAATAACTGAATCATATACTAAAAGTGATTACCTTACATTAACTGGTACTAATGGTACTTATGTTGTGCGTAATGTATCTATTGATGTGCAAAAAAGAGACCTTACAACTTATGTTTTCAGAGTAGAAAAAAAATCACTCATAGAAAATTGTAATCTGAAAGCATGCCTAAGTGAATGCGTTATAAATTGGGATGCATACCCTTATGCACCTGACTGTATAGGATTATATGTTAAAAGTGTCTCTGAATTAAGAAATAATCATATTGAAATATTGGTTACAGGCAATAGTGGCGGTGATTATTATTCATCATTTGCAGCATTCCTAGGAACAAGTGGCATTACCTTTGTCAACAATACTCTTATTTCAACGAACTGTACAGATGATAGCGGTTATTCATATGGACTGGTAGTAAGATCAAGTAATAATATTATAACAGATAATAAGATCTACATAACATCACACACATATACTGCCGGTATTCATTTGGAAATGGCCACATTCAAAAATAATCTAATAAAAAATAATTATATCAATGTGACAAGTAGCTGGGGTAATGCACCATGGGGAAATATTGCAGTAGCATATGCAATTAACATGCTGGACTTCCAATACATGGGAAACGTATTTAGTATGGGTGGAAGTCATCCTAACAATAACACAATCATACAAAACAACATTACAGGTTCAGCTGCCCAAATATACGGTGTTGAAATGTATGGAGGATACAACAACAATATTTCTGAAAACAATATCACACTCTTTGCAAGAACAGCAATGGGAATCGGAATAATAGGTGCAAACACAATAGCAAACAACAACAACATCGTCGTACTGGGTGAACATAACCTAACCGAAGGTACTGCAGACTATCTTAAAGCAAAAACAGCAGGATTATACACATACCTAACAAACACGGGAATAGAATTTAAAAACAACACAGTATACAGTGAAAATGCTCCGGGCATAATCATTGAAAGCTCACAAAATACAATCATAGAAGACAATTATGTGATTAGTGAAGGACATGACTACAGCGTATCACTTAGTGGTTCAAACATCACAGTTATTAATAATATTCTTGAAGCAAGAAATAACCTGGGAGACAATTCTGTAACTGGACAAGTAAACAACACTGTAGAAAATAACACATACCCATATGAACCAAGTATTACAATTAATCTTCCAGAAAAAATAGTTACAGGTACTCAAACACCAATCCTCATAACATTAAAAGATGATCAAGGACAACCATTAACAAATAAAAAAATACGATTACAAATAAGTGAACAAAACACGCCAGAAGAATTAACAACAAATGCTAATGGAAACAGCATATATTATTACACCCCAACAAGTGACGGAACAAAAACAATAACAATCACCAGTCCTCAAGAAAACCATATACAAGAAACCAGTTACACAACAGAATTCAAGGTAATACAAAAAATCATACTTACACCAGAAACATTCGACACATACATAACTGATGGAAAATTCAACGACAACGTACTGGAAGGTGCTATTATTGATGTTAGTGGTAAGTTTGATAATGAACGTTACGCATTTACAGTAAACAAACCAGTAAACATAATATCCAGTACGGGTGATGCATTCTTCAGTTTCTTCTCTACACCGAAAAGTGAAGGAAGCAGTGAACTACCAGAACACTCATTCATCATAAACAAAGAAGCAGCAGGAACCAACATCACAGGAATAACATTCGAAAACACCATGATAGTAACCACAGAAACACACGATGTAACATTTGATAACATCACAGTATACTGTACCAGTGGGTATGGATGGGGTCGTGGATCTACCAGTATCCGTAACAGTCAGAATGTAACTGTTAAAAACTCATACTTCAACACAACAGAAAACAATGGTGTAAGTACACTCGTATTTGCAGCATCACAAAACGGCCTAGTAGAAAACTGTACAATAGTAGGAAGCGGATTCATAGGAAACCTCGTATACGCAACCACATACAACGTAGCAGTAAACGACACCTACGGAAACAACAACATAACAATAAGAAACAATAAAATCATAGCAAGAAACTTATCACCAGGAATCGCAACATGCTACAGCATCTGCCTAATCGGAGACAACCTAACAGTCGAAGACAACTACATAGAAAACAGCAACAACTACCTCATCATGACACAATACAAAGACGACGCATACGAAGTAGGAGGAAACACAGGATCATTAACCATAAGAAATAATGAATTCAGCCAGGGAAAAATAGGAATAACATTCGACCCATGCACAATAACCAACAACACCTTCTACGGTGAAGTAACACTAGACACCACAAACAACACCATCAAAGAAAACAACATTGTTAAAGAAGCAGGTGAAAACCCATATACTACACTAGAAACTGCACAGGAACACGATGCAATACTAAACGTAGAAGCACCAACCAATTACTACTACAACACACAAGCAAACATAAACATTTCATTAACTGAGGATGATAATGTTACTCCAATCAACGATGGAAGAATAGAAGTATACGTAGAAGGAGTACCATACACGAACATCACAGTAAATAACAACAAAATAAACTTCGTATTTGAAAATGAAACACTGGGAACACACAGAATACGATTCTGGTACTACACACCAAACAGTAACATTTCCAATTCACAAAAACTCGTAACAATAGAATCAATACCAATAGGAGGAACACTACAACTACAAACACCAGACGAAATACACATAGGAGACACCATAACACTAAACGTAACATACACATTAGACCAGGAAGTACCATTGGACGTGAACATAACATTCAACCTACCCGGACAATCAAGCATAACCATACCAGCAA
>CAMNFZ010000006.1 GCA_946537725.1 uncultured Methanosphaera sp. | reverse complement strand
TCTTTTCAAACACAAATAAAAATAACACTGTTATTTTAATTTTAATATCAAATAACCAAATATTCCACAGAAAATCTTATTCAACAAAATAATCAAATATTATAATATCAATTAAACAAAAAAAAAACTTGGAGGAAAAAACCATCTCAAAAAATGTAAAAACAAAAGGAGTAAAAACAATACTTGGTGACCCAAGAATAGCAGTAAGAAAAATGAGCATGCCACTCATAATCTCAATGCTACTAGTAAGCATATACAACCTAGCAGACGCAGCATGGGTAGCAGGACTAGGAAGTGACGCCCTCGCAGGAGTAGGATTTGTAACACCACTATTTCTAATACTAGTAGGACTAGGAAATGGACTAGGAGGAGGAGCAACAAGCGCACTCTCAAAATACATAGGACAACAAAGAAAAGACTATGCAGACAATGGAGGACTACACGTAATACTACTGACAATCATAATCTCATTAATAGTAACAGTATTACTACTATTAGCACTACAACCACTAGTAACAGCAATGGGCGCAGGAAACACATTAAACTATGCCATGGAATACGGACTAATAATGTTCGGAGGATCAATACTATTCGTACTACCCAATGCAATGTATGGAATACTAAGAGCAGAAGGTGATGTAAACAGAACAATGATAGCAATGGCAATATCCTGCATAGTAAATATCATAATAGACCCAATATTCATATACACACTAAAACTAGGAGTTAAAGGAGCAGCAATAGCCACACTACTATCCTCAACATTAGTAATACTCATAATAATGTACTGGTTCTACATAAAAAAAGACACATACATAAAACCAAACAAATCAAACTTTAAATTCAACAAAGAAATAAGCTTTGACATATTAAAAGTAGGAATACCAGCAAGTCTAGAATTATTACTAACATCCATACTAGTAGCAGTATTATCAACACTACTAACAATGGTAGCAAACACAGATGCAGTAGCAGTATATTCAACAGGATGGAGAGTAGTAAGCCTAGGAACAATGCCAATAATAGGAATATCAACAGCATTAGTAAGTATAGTCGGAGCAAATTACGGGGCAAAAAACCTGGAAAACATAAGATTAGCACACCGCTACAGTATGAGACTAGCACTCCTGATAGCAATCATAACCGGAGCAATTATTTACATATTCGCGCCACAAATAGTAATCATATTCTCATACAGTGCAGGAAGTTCACACATCGCAGGAAGTATGGTTGATTTCCTACGTAACATGACACTATATTATATATTCATGGCTTTCGGAGCACCATCAACATTCCTATTCCAAGGAGTAGGAAAAGGATTAACAGCAATGTTCCAAACACTACTAAGAAATGTAGTATTCAGCACATTATGTGCATACATATTCGCAATAGTACTTGGATTAGGAGAACATGGAGTATGGTATGGAATAGTAGCAGGTCAAATAATAGCAAGTATAGTAACAACAGTATGGGCAAACACATACATAAATAGACTAATTAGGTTAAACACCTAACTATACTTATTTTTTAATTAAACAAAAAAAGTAATAGGGTTATATTAGTTTTTCAAGAAACTTGGTGGAGATTTTCTGAATATTATCTAAGTGTTCTTGTGTTTTTCCTTCGGCAGTAATTCTAACATATGGTTCAATACCCAAAAAAACCTAAATATCAACAATAGAATTTAGAATTATCATAGAATTACCTATGTTAACTTTATAAACTATTAAATTTATTATTCTTCTTTTATTAATTTTCTTTTTCTAATATTCTTTCTAACATTTTATGTAATTCAGGAATATCTTCTTCCATTGTGTCCCATAATTCTATGAAGTTTATTCCCATGTAATTATGTGCAAATATATTCCTCATACCTATTATATCTCTCCATGGTACTTGAGGATGTTTTTCTAAATAATCTTCAGATAGTTTATTTGCAGATTCTCCTAAATCTATGATTACCATTGAAACAGCTAATTGATAAGCTTTATCTGCTATTAAATCCTCATAGGAGTTTCCGAATCTGTCTTTTAGATAATTGATGTCCTCACATAATTCAATCATATATTTAATCAAGTAATGTCAGATTTTTTCATATAACAAAACTCCTTCTTTTTTGATACGTTCTATAAATTCTTTATTGTTTATTCCAGTAGAAACAACATCAACAGAACATTCAAAAGCTTCTTCTAATTTATTTATTAAAGCAGCATGTTGTAATAATCCTCGTAATCTTCCATTATCAAAATAAAAATCAATATCACTTTCTTCTGTTGCTTCACCTCTAGCGTATGATCCAAATAAACTTAAACTATCAATATCAAATGATTTAGCAATAGGCACGGCTTTTCTTCTAATTTCCTCAATGGTATAAATCATATTATCACTATATAATTCTATGCTTAGAAAAGTTATATAATTATTTGTAAGGAATCTAAAATATCAAAAAAGGTTAATAAAAAAAGTAAAAAAAGTTAAATTAGTTTTTCAAGAAAGTTGGTGGAGATTTTCTGAATATTATCTAAGTGTTCTTGTGTTTTTCCTTCGGCAGTAATCCTAACATATGGTTCAGTACCTGAAGGTCTTATTAAAACCCAACTACCATCAGTAAATGAAATTCTAACTCCATCAATAGTTAAAACTTCTTCAACATCATCAAATTCATCGACAAATGAATCTTCAACAGTTTTCATAACACTTTCTTTTTTATCATTACTGCAGGTAATCTTTTCACGGATTGTAGGATAACTTTCAATAGCAGCTAATTGTTCTGATAGTTTACCATTCTTTTGAATGCATCTGACAATTCGTAAACCAGATAAAAGACCGTCAGGACACATGCAGAAATCCGGATGGAGCCATGTTCCACTAGGTTCACCACCAAATGTTGCATTGTTTTCGTTGATTGATTCAGCTACATGAACATCTCCGACTGGTGTACGTAAAACTTTTCCACCTAATTTTTTCATTTCAGTATCTAGACAAGCAGATGCATCAACAGTAGTTACTACAGTTCCTCCAAACTCCTTAGCAATAACAGTTAACAGTTTATCAAAGTCGGATATGTTACCATTTTCATCAATAGCAATCATACGATCAGCATCACCATCATGTGCAAGACCAACATCTGCACCTAAAACTTTCACAGTTTTCATAAGTTCCTGTAGGTTAGCACTATTTGGTTCTGGGTTACGTCCTGGGAAAAAACCATCCGGTTGTGCATTTAATGTTATTACTTCCATTCCTGCACGTCTTAATGCTTCTGGTGATAATTCTGAACCTGCACCACTAGCACAGTCAACCACAACTTTCAAAGGCTTTGTTGGGTCTATTTCGGATACTTTTATAATGTCATCAACGTATTTGTCCTTAAATGGTGTGATATCATATTCTTTACCGATATTGTTCCAGCTTACTTTTTCAAAGTCTTTTTCATAGACAATCCGTTCTATTTCCCGTTCTTGTTCTTGTTTATATGCTAATCCATCAGCATTCCATAATTTTATACCATTATATTTTGAAGGGTTATGTGAAGCTGTAATCATTATACCTGCATCGGCACCTTTTTTTAGTGTGGCATATCCTACTGTTGGTGTTGGAACCATGCCAAGTAGCAATACATCACAGCCACATTCTAATAATCCTGCAGACATGATGTTTTCTAATATTTTGCCGCTGGTTCTTGTGTCTCGGCCCAGTACAACTTTCTTGCCTTTGCCACCTATGTATCGTGCAAGTGCTCGTGCTACGTCTAATGCTAGTTCTGGTGTTACATCTTTCTGGTATTCTCCACGTATACCTGAGGTTCCAAATAGTTTTGGTATGCTTGTCATTTATTTTTTTCTCCTAATGTAATATGTTTGAATGCATGATTCTTTAAAAAAAATTTTTTTATTTATTTGTCTAAGAAAGGGAGGTTAATAGTGTTTGGAGTGTTTATGCTCCAAATTTGCTTGTAACGTTCATTAAGTCTCTGATGATTTGAAGTACGTCTGATCCTCTGATACGGCATAATCCACCTTTTGCTGCAGGTCTTTCTCCGTATTCTTTAATATCATCTACTCTTAATCCGTCAGCTTTTATGAATACTGGTACTGGATCTCCGGTATGGTCTTTTACGCCTACTGGTGTGGAATGGTCTGCTGTTACAAATAGTACAATATCGTCCATTTCACTGAGGTCTTTCATTATGAGGCCGTCAATTTTTTCTATGAAATCTCTTTTACCGAATATGTCTCCATCGTGTCCTGCTTCGTCGGCTCCATCAACATTTACTAGCATGAAGTCGTAATTGTCATCTTTTGCGTATTTGATGATGTGTTCATGTACGCTGTCGAGGTCTGTGTTTATTCCTCCGGTTGCACCTGGAATGTCTACGATGTCGAGACCTGCAATTTTTGCAATTCCTTTAATAAGTCCTGTTTCTGCTACACATACTCCTTTGAGGCCGTATTTGTCTTCAAATGATTCTACGGAAGGTACTGCTCCTACTCCTCTTGGTAATACTATGTTTGCAGGATTTTCTCCGTTTTTAATTCTTTCTAGGTTTACTGGGTGTTCTTTAAGTAGTTCATATGATTGTTCTACGAATTTGTTGACAATGTCTGCTGTGTATTTTGCTTCTTCTGAATCATCTAATGCTTTTACAGTTTTTGGTTTGTGTCCTTCATGTTTAGGGTCTGCATCAGTGATTTTGTCTGATAATCCTTCTCCTCTAAGAACTAGTACTGCTCTATGTGCATCAGATTCTTTGAATATGATTTCTACATTATCATCAATTTTCATTGTGTTAATTGTTTTTGCAATTTCATCAGTTCCTTCCATTATTCTTCCTGCACGTCTGTCAATAACGGTTAGGTCTTCTTCGGCTGTTGCAAAGTTACATCTGAATGCAACATCTCCTGGTTGTACGTCAACATTTACACCTGCTGCTTCGAAAGGTCCTCTTCCTGTGTAAACTTCGTATGGGTCATAACCTAATAATGTTAAGTGTGCTGTATCACTACCTGGTCTAACTCCAGGTCTTATTGTGTCCATTATTCCGGTTATTCCTTCTTCTACCATTTTGTCCATGTATGGTGTTCTTGCATTTTCTAGTGGTGTTTTGTCACCTAATTCTTTAACTGGGCGGTCACCCATTCCATCAATTACAAATATAATTCCTTTCATTTTTGATCATGCTCCGATACTTGTTATAATGATACCAACTAATGCTCCAATTATTGTGGCAGATAAATTTACGTGTTCATTATTAAATAGTCCGTTTCGTTCTAGTGTAGCTCCTAACAAACTATCTGCAAAACATCCTATCATTCCTGATATTATGGATATTATTATGCTTATTGTTATGTTTGGTGATACATTTAGGATGTTGGCACTTATTCCTATTATTAATGCACCTATTATTCCTGCCGTAGTTCCAAGTACTGACACGCCTCCATCTGTACCTGGTTTTACTTGTTCTCTACTTGTTATTAGTATAGGTTTGCTTAGTACTCCTATTTCACTTGCCATTGTATCTGCTGTTGCAGTTGCTATTGCTCCTATAAATCCGGAGTAATTTCCGAATAGTGCCATTACTACTGGTACTATTCCGTTTGAAACTACATTTCTAACAGTACGTTTTTCATGTTTAAGTCCGATTCGTTTTTTATAATCTGATTTAAATTTTGTGAAAATAGATCCTAAAAGTAGAAATAGTAAAAGTATTACTAGCCAATTAAACCCTCGTTGTAGTACGATAATTATTCCAATTATTGTAACAAAAGCTGAGCCTAATAAATCTAGGGCACCACTTAAGTATACTATGATTCCGAATATTATACAAATCATGAGGAATATTAATTGTATCATATATTAATTTTTATGTTTTATTTATATAATATGTTTTGATGTTATTGTTTAAAAAATTAAAGAAAAATAGAAGAAGGTTAAGTATTGTTTATTTTTAATGTTTTTACTTGAAATCTAGTTTAAAACTTTTGTTTTTATAGTTTCAACTTTTTTGAGTGGGTAAATTTTCTTAGCTTCGTGGTATATGTTTGATGCAAATTTACCTGTGATGATTTCTTTAACGAGTTCATCTAAGTTCTTTTCTGCTGCATTTTCAATAATCATTCTGTGCATTGTTTCTCTGATGAGTTTTTGTTGTGATGATTTTGCTCTTTTTACGGTTATTGCTAACATGTGTACGTTTAGTTTTTTACCGTCTTTTGTAGTTGCATCAGTTATTGTGTCTATACGACTGGTTCCTCTTCTGATCATACTACGGGTGTAATCGGTTGTTACTTTGTGTCCTGTGAATTTTGTGTATGCTTTTTCTCCACTTACGTGGTCTACTTCGAAGAATAGTTTTACGTATTGTCTGCTGAAATCTCCTGTAATTTCACGCATTGATGTTTCTATTTTACGACCTACTAGCATGTCTGGTTCTCTTGCAGGGCTTGTTCCTAAGCTTGCTTCTTCAAAGTCTGCTGGTGCTAATATTTCGTACCATGTTTTTTCTCTCCAAGTGTCACGTACTCGTCTTCTTGCTTTTGCCATTATATCATAATCTCCTATAGTTTTTTTTTTAATTGTTTTTTTTATTAAGTTAAATTTTTTTTTACAGCAAATCATCTTATTTTTTCTTTTATTTGTTGCTATAAAATTGTGGGTTTTTAAAATAGAATTAGTTCCCATACTAATTTTTTTTTATTGAAAATGTTTAAATCTATTAAGTTTGAAAAGAATCCGTCAGGTCTTATTATGGTAAATAAAACATTATTTGCTTTTTATAAAAAAATTTAGATACGCATGACGTTTTTATTGTCATATCTTTTTATAATAATTCATTATTCGTGATGAATTATAAATTACCATAGACCTAGTCTATATCTTATTTTAATATTATATTTTTTATATAATAAATACTTGTCTATACATTAAAATTGAATTATGAAAAAAAAGTTCTTGAGGGGAGAGGATTTGAATTAAATTTTATCCCATATCTTGTCAAAATTATATTTTGCATTCCCCTCATGGGCATGAATTTCTTTATCTATGTCTATTATAAAGTCATGTAATTTGTCTGAATGTTCCACGTTTGGAGCATGTTCTGGGTTATAGAATTTGTCCTGACTGTTTTTAATAATTTCTTCATAGTCTAAATCAGGATAGTAAAACTGTATGTATAATCGTGAATGTTTGTTTTGTGTTCCTACTAGTGGTATTAATTGGGCATATGGTTCAATGTTTTCATAAATTAGGGTAGTTAATTCTAATTTTTCTTGTATTAGTTTAAGTAGGTTGTAATAGGATAAACTTGGGTGGGTTAATGGTAATTCTTTTTTAGGATAGTATAATAAACATTCATTGTATCCATTAAATATTAATGTTCCTTTGATATTGAAATGTTGTTTGAAGAAATTATATGCTTTTTTTGCTTGAGCTATTATTTCTTTATTTGATCCAAGGTTTATTGACCTTCGGATGAACATAAATTTCTGGATATCTGTTAATGAACTTATTTCTTCTTGTATTATGTCGGTGTTTTGTCTGAATCTGAATAGTAAACATGTTTTTTCGGCAAATTTTTCATATTTGTCAAGACTGTCTGTATCCCATCTTAGTATGTTTTCTTCGGTTAAATAACTGTATAGGCTTATATAATATTCGGTATTTGTTGAATCAGTTATTAGTTCTTTCACTTCTTCTATATTTTTGATATTGTGGTTCACATATCCTTTTTCAAGGTTACCTATGGTAAGTAATCTGTTGAAATTTTTTCCATATAGTTGTTCGTAAACTTCGAACCACTTTTTATCTATTTCCATATTGAACTCCCCTTTCAAGAATGTTCTTTTTTGTTTATATAAACTAATTTTAGCATTAATTTATGATAACTGTAATTTATTTTTTAAGTAATAAATATTAATGTTTAGCCCTTATTTTATAAATTATGGTTTATTTTTATTCCATTAAACTTTAAATTAAATTTATGTCAAAAAAAGCAATAAAAAAGAGTATTTTGGCGATTAAAATTTAATATTATTTTTTTTCTTTTCAGTATTAATAAATTTGTCTAAAACAGATTCAATGGAACCTTCTGTTTGGATAACTTTTATACCCATCTTTTCAACTTCTGTTTTAGCAACCATACCAATTTGTTCACAGATTACAATGTCACAATCTTTAATTGCATCGGCTGATTTCTCCCACTCTTCACCATCAGGCCTATAATCTTTTGAAGAAAAGATAACATTATAATATTCAATATTGTGCTTCTTTTCATCATAATTATAAATAACAAAATATTCACAAATACCAAAATGTTCCAAACGTTTACCATTATCCTTAACAGCAACTCCAATTTTTTTCATAATTAGCATCCCCCTACTAAATCTATCAATTATATTTGTAAGAACTTCTTATTATTTTTTTAAGTAAAAAAGATAAATAATTAAAATATGAAATCGAAGGTTCACATAGTATACTGTCATCCAAGTAGGACGTCAACAACACATTTAATAAAAGAGGAATATATTCGGGGATTACAAGAAAATAATATGGACTATACAATAACTGATTTATATGGTGCAAATTTTAATTGTGACCTTTCAGAAGAGGAGTATCTTCGAGAAAATAATAATATATGGTGTAAATTATCTGATGATGTCATTGAAGAACAGGAAAAGATTAATGATTCCAACATATTGACATTTATTTTTCCATTATTCTGGATGGATGCACCAGCAAAATTGGTAGGATATTTTTCAAGAGTATTTACAAAAGGATTTAAATATGGGCTGGATAAAAAGGATACTGGAACAATGAAAATACTTGATGAAACAAATTTTTTAATCATAACTGGGAGCAGTTTTGATGATTTAAGATGGGATGGAAAAATTGATGCATTAAAAACAATATTCATAAATGATAGGATGGCTGGAAAATCATTAAGAAATAAGATGTATTTCTTCTCAGAAACAACATATGAAAAACAGTTAGTACATAATAATAAAGAAAAGTATGCAAAAATAGCAAGAAGTATTGGAAGAAAAATAAATTAAATATAATCTTCCTTTTTATAATTTGTATGTGGTTGTGTTATATTAATTAAATCAATAACCTCATCTACATCAACTATTGTATTAATACAACCATCTTTTAAAAGATATACTCCCTGTGGTGTAAATGATTCTAAGGAAGTCATGGAAACATTTAAGTCAACAGGACAAGCAACACCAATAACTCCCTTAAAAGATCTTTTTTTAATTACATTTTTAATAAATGTAGAACCAGGGACAATATAAACATCTATCCCTTTTTCATTACTTATTTTCTTAATAGTTCCTATACAACATTTACCACAACAAACACATTCAATACCTGATTCTCCAAGAATTGCAGGACAATTCGTGGCTCTAAGACAATGGGGCAATACCATAATCACATCTTTAGCGTCCAGTTTACTGAATTTATCCTGGTTAACTTTATTTCTAAGATCAATACCAATCTGGTCAATAATCAAATCATTGAATTTCAGATATATTAATATTCGTTTTATTGCAGGATATGTTAAACTATGAGTAAATAATAATAATGATGGAAATATTAATTTATTTCTTCGGATGAGATAATAACCAAGAATTAATGTTATACTTATTAATATTAGTAAAATAATGAATAAAATTACTATTACTTGGCCTAATAATGTATAAAAGTTAATAGTTATCATAATAAATCCTATTTTTTTTATTTAAATATCTAGTGAATATTTATGTGATACTAGTTTATATTTTTTTTTAATTAAAAATTTTTTATAGAAATCTTTTTATTATTTGGAATAGATATATAATAAATACTATTCTAATAATTCATATTATTCTAAAAATCAAATAGGATAATGTATTAATAGGATTATTTATTCACATAAAATTTTATTAAAAGTTTAACATGACTAAAATTGTAATTTATCACTCAAGAGAATGTGATCCCAAAAGATGCACATCAATAAAACTTCAAAAGCAAAATAAGGTTTACATTACACATAATATGCGTAAAATACCCTATAATGCAATAGTATTAGATGCTGAAGCAACAAAAGCAGTATCTATGGAAGATAGGGATAAAATTACAAAATATGGATTATCAGCATTAGACTGTTCTTGGAAGAAATTAAAAAATTCATCATTTAATTTCAAATCTAAGAAAAACCATAGGTTACTTCCATTTTTAGTAGCAGCAAATCCTGTCAATTATGGAAAACCATGTATACTTTCAAGTGCTGAGGCATTAAGTGCTGCATTATATATTGTAGGTTATAAAGAGGAAGCCCAAGATTTGATGAATTCTTTTAAATGGGGTCCACATTTCATTTCACTTAATGAAAATTTATTAGAAGCCTATAGTGAGGCAAAAAATAGTACTGAAATTGTTAAAGTACAAAATGAATTTTTAGGAGGAAAATAACATGGCAAAATTTGAAGAAGCTGAAAACAGAATGTTCAACATTAAAATTTGTTTAAAATGTAATGCAAGAAACCCAGCTACTGCAAAATCCTGTAGGAAATGTGGTTACACTGGTTTAAGATTCAAAGCAAAAGAACCAAGAGGATAGATTAATTGTACTTATTTTATCAGTACATTTAATTTTTTTCTTAAAATTTTTAATCTCCAATTAAAAGTAACTATTTTTAACAATATTATTTGATGAGTAAATACTAATACTTATTAAAAGCAAATTATATATCAGAGAATAATTTTTAAACAGATGCAAAGAGAAGATTATAATGGATGTTGAAAATTATATTAACGAAACTTTGAAAGATCACAAATTACATTTCACATTAATCGATCCGGATGAACAATCACCAGAAGAAGCAGTAATCATTGCTAAGGAAGCTCAAAGAGCTAATAGTGATGGAATACTTGTTGGTGGTTCAATTACTGATCAGGATGATTTAAATTTAACAGTTAAAGCATTAAAAGAAAATACTGATTTGCCTGTAGTGCTATTTCCTGGAAACATTAGTGGAGTAAGTAAATATGCAGATGCTCTTCTTTTTATGAGTTTATTAAATTCCACTAATCCTTACTGGATTACTGGTGCTCAAGCATTATCTGCTCCTTCGGTTAAGAAGATGGGTATTGAAACAATTCCTATGGGATATCTTATAATAGAACCTGGAGGAACTGTTGGTTGGGTTGGTGATGCTAAACCTGTGCCACGTAAAAAGTCTGATTTGGCCTTAGCTTATTCTATGGCTGCAGAATTTATGGGTATGAGAGTAATTTATTTGGAAGCTGGTTCTGGTGCTGATTCTCATATACCATTGGATTTTATTGTTAAAGTAAAAAAATTAACTAATCTTATAGTTATTGTTGGTGGGGGAATAAGAACAGCTGAAGATGCTCGTGAAGTAAGCCAGGCTGGTGCTGATATAGTTATTACAGGAACTGTTGTTGAAGAGACTGAAAATACTTATGATAAAATTAAAGAATTAACTGATGCAATTCATTAATTTTTTCTCATTTGTATTCATTTTTTTTATAAAAATAATTTAACAATGTTATATTCTTTGGAGTTAAAACACCCACATACAAAACAACAAACTAAAAAAAAAATTCAAATAAAAAAAATATTCTAAAAATAATTAAAAACTAATTCTCCTCAATTTCATTTTTAATTCTAAGATAATCATCATAATGATTAATATTCAATAATTCCAATTCATTATCTTCCTCAACTGCATAAAACTCAACACCATCACTAATCATTTTTCTTAAAATAGGGTTAAGATTATCATTTTCATTAGATATGTAATCATACAATAGTTTACCATAACAACAAAAAGGCATTCCAAGACCTTCAGCAGTATCAAGTTTTCCAATTTTTCTACGTCTCAGAATACTAATAGTATTAGTTGGATCTGGTGAATTCTTAAGAACATTTATCATAGAATTAATAGTTTTACTACTTAATGTTGGCTGATCTGCAGCAGCAAACAAATAATACTTATCCATATTATTTTTAAGAGCATTTTCAATAGTTTTGGTTAATCCTACATCCGGGTTCTCATTAACCACGATATTTAATTTAACATCTAAAGAATACTCCTTTAATAATTCTATTATTTCCTCTTTATAATGACCTACACATACACTAACATTATCTATATCAGATTGGAAGATGTTTTCTAATGTGTGGATTAATATCTCCTTATCCTGTAACTTTAATTTTAATTTATGAATAGGTTTCTTATTCATCTTTTTAAAATCATTTATCATTCTAGAATTTTTACCTGCTGCTGTTACTATAGCATCCATATTAATCAAACCCAAAAAAAAATTTATTAATAAAAAAAAGTAATTTTTAGGGGTGGTTAGTTATGTAATTTATTCTGAAGTAGATTCACTTACATTAGTTTCATTAGCACTGGTAGTGTTGTTCACTGGTGTGTTCTTATCTACAAGTTTATATACTTCGGTGTATGTGGTAGTTGCTCCACCTTCTCCTTCAGTCCACATTTTAACTATAACTGGGTAGTCATGAACATTGTTTAGGAGAACATCGATAGTTGGCCTATATTCATATAATATAGATTCATGATCACTGGACATACCAACTGGTAATGGGTTATCTAATGAAAGCCAAGCTTCTCTTAGTGATCTTCCTGGTGGACATACTCCGTGAGTAGCTGAACCGGATGCTGCCTCAGCTTCTGCAATTGATGTGAAAGATATCTTATCTTTACCGTGTGCAGAACCATTTGCAGGTACAAAAGTACCATTCCATCCTCTTGCAAACTCTCTAGCATTAGCTGCACGAATTTCCGTAGGATACTCAGCTAAAGCTTCAAGATAACTTGTTCCTTCACTGATTTTAACTAATGTTGCATTATTATCATATACTAAAACAGGGTTGCCTGGTGTATAATTAAGCATATAATCATAAACTTCTTCACCAAACAGGTGGGTTATGTTTTCTTTTCCATGAACTCCTGCCCTGCCATCGCTGAAATTACCAAGATAATAATCTACAGTCATGTTATCTCCATCTTTTGCAGATTCACTCCATGTTTTTAATTCAGCTGCTGAAACGTAATCTGTAGGAACTGTATCATTATTGATCTCGCTTATAGCTACAGTTTTAACTGTTTCATTGTTACGCTTAAAGTCGATAGAATCTCCTGATTTAACTGCAATGGTATCAGAATATTTATGTGCCCATACAATTTCATCAGTTTTTTCAACACTTACTTCGCCTTTTTCGTCTACTGTAACTTTTCCGATTCCGTTTATTTTATCAGAAATATGACCATCTGCAGTGATGTATTTTTCATCTTTAATAACATCTTTTGGTGCAGCACCAGTAATTATTGATGTTGCAAATGTTAAAACATCTCCACGTTGTAATGGACCAAACACGTTTGATGGATTTGCGGCTAAAGGTTCTTTACGAATATTGCTGTTGTCTACTAATAAGTCACCTGCAACAACTGTAGAACCATTTCCTCCATAAATTGCATCTTTTACAGGGACAGAGCTGGTGAACATATTACACATAACACCTGAAGCAAGAACTGTTATAAGTAATACTCCAATTAATAAATAAGGATTAGATAGTTTTGCCATTTATTCATTAACCTCTTATATTATAATATTATGTTTTAAAAAAATTTTTTTATTAGTTTATATTATATTTTTAATAATTAATATAATTTTACAATATTTATGAAAAAAATAAAAGAATTATGGGGGTTTAATCTATTAATTTTGAGGTGATGAGGGTTATTTTTGATTGACCATTACCACCAATGAATATCTTCTTATTGTTTAATGTTTGAATATATTTGATAATGTCGTCCACATGTTTAATAACTCTTAAATCCTTATGATAACCTAACTTATTTAAGTACTGAACGTAATCATATGTGGTATCATCAAGTCCCGGAAAAATGATTAATGTATCAGGACTGTATTTTTTAATATAATCCAATATATTAAAGCGGCATGTTTCATGTTTTCGTGGAGTACCAATAATCACAGTATCAAAATATTCCTCGTCAAGAACTGCCTTAAGTGCGTCAACATTATCTGTCTTACCTGATACAATTTCATTACTTTCATATTGTAACTTAATTGTTCTTCCTTCAACAGAAGTGAACGTTTCAAGAGCTTTCTGAATATTCTTGTTTGAAACACCAAGTTCTCTGCAAGCAACCCTTGCAGCATCAGCATTTTGTAAATTAAATTTACCAAATAGATTTAATTTACCATCGTATTTGTCAAATAATAATGTGTTATCATTTTGAAGTTTAACGAGATTTTCATCATTACTATTAAGAACGGCAGTTTTATCTTTAATAAATTCTTCAATTTCTTCCGTGTAATGTTCGATGGACTGATGAACATCCATATGATCATAACCAATATTAGTTACAACAATCAAATCTATATCAAATACATAATTACAAAAATCAAGAGTCATATCACATACTTCAATAACCATGTAATCATATTCTTCTTCATTGGCCTTAAGGAGTAATTCATTATATCCTGAAAATCCGCCACCACCATTACCTCCAAGAACAACATTAAAACCCGAATTGGTTAGTATATGGTAAATCATGTGGCTGGTTGTAGTTTTTCCATTAGTTCCGGTAACTGCAATGGTTTTTATATTCTTATGTTTGTTAAGAATATCTGAGATAAATAATCCTCTTTCAATAATATTCTTAGCCATGTCCTTATTAAATAAGCTAGGACTGACTGAAACAGCATCTGATTTAAATATTTTGTCAAGATTATGACTACCTATTTCTAAATCCAACTGTTCTTCATTAATATTCTCTTTTTTTAATAAAGATAAATCAATATGTCTATTAATGTCCGATGAATAAACATCATAACCTCTTTTTAATAAACTAATGGTTGCTTGTTGACCTTCAACGCCTAACCCTACTACACTGATGTGCATTATATTTTACTCCTTTAAACAATTATGTTATAATATTTAATATTAATCATATTTACATTTTTAATTAATATCTGTAAATAAAGACATATTTTAAATATCTTAATTTTAATAATAATTATCAACGATAAAGAATTTCATATTATTTAATAGAATATCCGGAGAAAATTCAAAAAAATAATTTGTTTAATAATTTATGGGGAGTTTTAGTTAAAATGAAAAATTTAACAAAAGATATTATAAAAAAAATTAACGAAGTAAAACAACCAATGAAAATAATGCACGTATGTGGTTCACATGAACACACAATCATGTACAATGGTATTCGTTCAATGCTACCTCCAGAAGTAGAAATAGTGGCTGGACCGGGATGTCCAGTATGTGTAGTTCCAGCACAGGAAATAGATGAATGTGTAGCACTAGCAGAACAGGGAGTTACTGTAACAATATTTGGTGATATGCTCAGAGTACCGGGTACTGAAAAATCATTGGCAGATGCAAAAGCTGAAGGTGCAGATGTAAGAATAGTTTATGGTATAGGAAATGCAGTTGACCTTGCAAAAGAAATAGATAATGATGTAGTATTTATGTCAGCAGGATTTGAAACAACTGCTCCAACCACAGCTAGTGAAATGTTAAATAATCCTCCAGAAAATTTCTCAGTTCTAAGCAGTCATAGATTAATACCACCAACACTTGATTTTCTCGTACATGATGAAGTAAAATTAGATGGTCTAATAGAACCGGGACATGTATGTACAATAATAGGAACAAAACCATTTGATTACCTTTCAGAAGACTATGGAATACCTCAAGCAGTAGCAGGATTCAACCCATTAGACATACTCTACTCAATATACTTAATTCTTAAACAGAAAAAAGAAGACAATCCACGTGTACAAAATGAGTATAAACGTGCAGTTCGTGAAGAAGGTAATGTAAAAGCAATAGCAGCAATGGATGAAGTGTTTGAAGTAACAACCAAAGAATGGAGAGGTTTCCCTGAAATACCAAACTCAATTTATGAACTAAAAAAAGAGTTTGATGACCATAATGCAAGGAAAAAATATGATATGGACTTACCTGACTCACAAAATGTACCACAAGGATGTATCTGTGGACCAATCCTCAGAGGAATGGCAAGACCTGAAGATTGTAAACTGTTCCGTGGAGAATGTAATCCATTACACCCAATAGGTGCATGTATGGTAAGTAAAGAAGGAACTTGTAACATAGCATACAGGTATTCTAAAATGGATGATTAATCTTGGTGAAACAATGGATCATATAGTTGATGATATAATAACTAAACTCTCAAAACATGTAGAATACTCAGAAGTATTCCTAGAACAAGAAAAATCAACAGAAATATCTGTACTAAATGATGAAGTAAACTATGCTAAAGAAGAAGATGTTACAGGAATAGGTGTAAGAGTATTAAATAATAAAAAACAGGGATTTGCTTACACAACAAACATTAATAGAATTGATGAAGTAATTAAACAAGCAATAAACAATTCAAAACTAAACAGTCCTGATGAATTTGTGGAAATAATAGACAAACCAGAACAATACAAGGAAGTTTCAGGATTATATGATTCAAGAATAGAAGATGTGACATTACAAGAAGCAATACAAACATGTCAAAATCTGGTGGAAATGGTAAAAGAAAAAGATTGTCAACCAACCTCTGCAGAATATGAAGTAGCAGTGGGAAAAACAATAATTGCAAACTCAAATGGATTATTTGCAAGTGAAGAACAGTCAAGTTCCGGAATATCAGTATCATTAAATGCAAAAGAAAATGAAGGTTATTCCAGTGCTTACGCATATGATGTAAATCATACAAAAGACTTGGATATCACACGTGTTGTGAATGAATCCACAGATCTTGCAAAAAATTCCAGAAACGGGAAAGCAACAGAAACCAGAACTACAAATGTTGTACTTGACTATTTTGCAATAACATCATTATTGGGAACATTCTTTTCTGCATTAAGTAGTGAAAACACACAAAGGGGAAGATCCTATTTTAAGGATAAACTCGGAGAACAGGTAGCATCAGAATCCTTTTCATTATATGATGATGCAACAATACCTGGAGCAAATTCATCCTCTAAATTTGATGATGAAGGAACACCATCAGAAAGTACAGTTTTAATAAAAGATGGAATACTTGAATCTTTCATATATGACACGTATCATGCAAATAAGGATGAAAATGATGTAAAAACAACATCTAATGCTAAACGGTCCGGTTTTAATTCAGTACCTCATGTTGGTTTCACTAACTTAAAACTTGATTTCAAAGAAGTAACTAATATATCTGATATTATGGATGGTATAACAGTTAACAGTGTGATGGGAGCACATACTGCCAACCCTATAACTGGTGATTTCTCAGTAGAAGCAAGAAATGCATTTGAAATTAAAAATGGTGAAATTAAAAATCCTATAAAAAAAGCTATGATCTCCGGTAATATATTTGATATATTAAAAACAGCAAGTGCAGTAACAAAAGAAACAAGACAAATGGGAGCTACCATAACTCCAAAAATTATTGCAAAGAATCTAAGAGTAATTGGATGAACATATTAACTATATGTTATTGTCTTTATCATTCTTCCCTCCCTTTTTTAATTTTAAAATCATGTATTTTTTTATTATTTCTGAATAAAATCTCAATAAATATGAGAATTTAAATATTATAAACAATATAGTAATATATAATATAAAATTCTAATTAAAAAGATATTCAGTATTAATCTTCAAAGTATTATACTTTTAATAATTTTATTCATACTAGTTAGTATTTATTTAAACAATCAAAGGAGTAAAAACAATGTTTTGTAAAAAATGTGGGTCAGAACTAAATGCAGACGACGTGTTTTGTTCTAAATGTGGAACAAAAGTAGACGATGTAAAAAAAGAATATGATCCTTTATTAGAATTGGATCATCAAGAAAGCATAGACGAAAATGTTATATGGCAAGAAGCACCATTAGATGATGAACTAATTATTGTTGATAAACCTAAAAATGTAATAGTACCAGATATTGCAGAACCGGAAGTTACAGAAACAAAAATTACAGAACAAGAAGTAGAAGAAATCGATGATTCATTACAAGTAGTAGAAAAACAAGAATCCAACTTCAAAGAAAATGTCAGTCAAGGTATAAGAGCAGCAAAAGCAACAATAGCAAACCCAATAAAACCAAGAAAAAGAGTTAAACCAGCAGCACCAAAACAATCGATAGCACCAGAAGAAGTAATAATACCAGAACAAGCAGAAGCTCCAAAAACAGAAGTTACACAAACAATTTCAAACAACATAGAACCAGAAACTCCAGTTGCACAATCAACAGACTTATTTGCAGAGGAAATAGTGGAAACACCAATCGAAACTACACAGACAACCGAAGCAATGGAAACAACAATCATTGAAGAACCAATAATTGAAGAAACTGTTGAAGAAGTACCAGTAACAGAAGAAGTAATAACAGATTCAGTAGTATCAAATGATGAAGTTGTAGATATCTTTGATGACTTTGTTGTTGATGATACAGTTGCAATATTTGATGAAGAACCAGTTGTTGAAAATACAGTAATTGAAGAAACTCCCGTAGCTGAAAAACAAGTGGTAGAAACTCCAGTAGTAGAAAAACAGGAAATAGAAACTCCTGTAATTGAAAAACCTGTAGTGGAAACTCCAGTAGCTGAAACACCAGAAATAGAACAAAAAATAGTACCACAGGAAATAACACCAGATGAAGCATTATTTGTTGAAGAACCAGAACCACAAAAACAAATAAAAGCAGTTCCAGAAACAAAACCAACAATACCAGAAACAACAGAAGAAAAAGTAATACCATCCATCAACAAAACACAAACAACAGAACCAGAAAAAATAATCAAAAAAACAGTACCAACACCAGTAGAACCAACCACAAAAACCGAAGAAATAGACTTAGAAAAACTAGTCAACGAAGACAATGAAACACCTTTACTCAATTCAGTCAAAGAAAGAAAAGAAAAATCAATAATCCAAAAAACAGATAAAAAAGAAGTTGATGAAGTCGACGAAGCTCTTAAATCAAAATTCAACACAAAACTTGATGAAGATTTAAACGAAGAATCATATGATGTTGATGAAAACATCAACTCTTTAACCAGCAGAATCACAACAATACTAATCATAATATTAATATTAGTAATCGCAGTAGTGATTGCAACATTCCTAGTACGTAATATAGGATTATAATCTCCCCCCAACCCTTTATTTAATTTTTCTTTTTATAATATACTCGGTGGTATTATGACCTTTCAGGAACGACGAAATGATATAGCACGTATAAATGAAATAGTAAAAGTACTAATCAAATACGGTTTTGAATCATTTACAAGTTACATATCCAACAAAAACTATAGAATACCTCTATTTAACCGTAACATTTCCGAGGAAATGCCATCCGATTATAATGTACGTATAAGATATGTTCTGGAAGAATTAGGAACAACCTTCATTAAACTAGGACAAACATTAAGCACATACCCTGAACTCATAGGTTTTGATTTAGCAGAAGAACTAAGCAAACTCCAGGAATCAGCACCAATAGATGATTACAACACAGTATCAGATATAATAGAATCAGAATTCTCAAAACCCCTAAATGAAGTATTCGAAAACTTTAGTGAAGAACCAATAGCATCAGCAAGTATAGGACAAGTTCACACAGCCACAATAAACAATAAACCCGTAGCAGTGAAGATACAACACCCAAACTTAAAACAAACAATCAAAAGCGACATCCGGATAATGAAAATCATAGCTAATCGTTTAGATAACCGTTTAGATATGGCAAAATCATACAACTTACCCGGTTTAGTGGAAGTGTTCGAAAGAGACATTAAAAGAGAACTGGACTTTGAATTTGAAGCAATGAATGGAGTACACCTCCAAGACCTGCTTAAAAACGATGAAGTATACGTACCAAAAATTTACACAGAATACACTACAAGCAAAGTACTAACCATGGAATACCTCGACGGAGTAAGTCTAAACACAGTACTTAAATCAGATGACAAAAAATACGACAAACAAAAAATAGCATTACAGGGCGCAGATTCATTCATAAAACAAATATTACTATACGGATTCTACCATGCAGATCCACATGCGGGAAACATATTTGTCCTAAAAGACAATCAAGTAGCATTTGTAGACTTCGGAATGATGGGACATTTAGATGATGACCTAAGAAACGACCTGGCAAAACTATTCCTATTCATAATCGAAGGAGATGCAAAACTATTAACAAAACAATTAATCTACATGGGAATAGTGGATGACTCAGTAGTATACAAAGATGTCGAATATGAAATAATGCAATTACTGGACAAATACTATGGCATACAATTTAATGATATCACGGGAGTACTACGGGGACTAATCGAGGATGATTTATTAAATGAATATGGTATAATATTGCCAAGGGACTTGATGATGGTAATAAGAACAATATCCATGATAGATGATATAGGACGAGAACTGTACCCAGAATTTAACACAACAGAAATAGTAAAACCATATGCATTACAAATATTAGTGGATACAGTTCATCCAAAAAGATTATTGACAAAAACAACATCAAGCATCATGGACATACACCATCTAAGCAAAAAACTACCAGAATCCCTATTGAACTTCTTTAGTATAGTAGAAGATGGACACTTAAGAATATCCGTAGTGGATGATGAAATCACAAGAATATTTCAAATGCTATCACGTATAGTTAACGAAATAGTACTTGCCATAATAATAGCCGCATTACTAATAGGTTCCTCTATGATTATGAACATAGAGAAGGGTTTAAGTATATTCGGATATCCCGTACTGGGATTCGTAGGATTCACAGTCAGTGCAATATTCGGAATAGTACTAATAATACTCATTGTACGTGGCGGAAATTACTAACAACACCCTATTTTGTTAAGCAATATCTTAAATCACTAATTTTTTAATATTTTTCTATTTTTATACTTTTCTATTCAATGTTAACATATAAAACAATATAACACATTTCTAAGTCGTTGATACGGGGTGATGTTGAGGATTCATATGACTTTTGTAAATTATGAGGGTATATTACCAACAAATTTATATATACAACTAGGATATTTTGTTATATGAAAAAAGAATAATATTTCAAGAGACACGACGTGGATAGTCTATAGTAATTATCTCCGATATATTATTAGACAATAAGGACATTGTTTTCCACATATTCCTCCAGATAGAGCAGAAATAAAGACAAAAACATTGCATGAAACCTTGATAATTGTAAAATCGCATATCGAAAAGTATAAACAAGTTGAACTAGATTTATTAAGGGAGGAATTGTTAAAATGATGATTACACTTATTAAAAAACAAAGGGGAACTGATGTTATTAAAGATTTAATTCAAAAATATGGTTCTGAAAATGAATTAGAACGTTTATTTAATCAAACAAATAATATGGAAATGATGAAGGATTTAGAAAATTGGAATTACTTCTTAGAAAATCCTAATGAAATTATGGAAAAGGGGAGGCTTTGGTTACAAATAAAATTAATTTATCTCAATTGGATTTTGAAGTTCTATCTGCAATTAAATATAATGAAATATCATCTATTATGGATTTAGCTGATAAAATGCATAATATGTTAAAACTATTCAACCAAAAGTTCATAAATTATCTGAAAAGGGTTTTATTCAATTAATTGATGGAAAATAATCCAACCAGTGCAAATACAACATACGTTGTTGTCAAAAAGGATTTAAAAATTAGTCTAAATGCCATTAAAGATGTTAAATTCGGAGAAAATGTTACAATAACAGGTAAGTTCACAGATGCTGATGGTGTTGCCAGAGCAAATGTTGCTCTAAAAGTATTCATAAATGGTAAATCTACCAGTACCAGAACAAACAGTGAAGGAGTTTTCACTTTAACATCCAAAGTGGGTGTTCTGGGCATAAACAATGTCACTGTAACTCATAATGGTGGAGCAAACTATAATCCAGTATCTGCTAACACAACATTTAAAATGGTAAAACAAGATCTTAAAATAACAGTTAATCCGATAAGCCAGGTAAAAATGGGAAACAATGTAACTATTACTGGTAAGTTCACTGATGCTAATAATGTTGCAAGAACAAACAGTAACGTTAAAATATACATTAATGGTGTTTATGGTAGTGCTAAAACAAATAGTAATGGAGTATTCACATATTCTGCTAAAGTAACAAAGGTTGGAGTAAATAATGTTACATTAAATCATAATGGTGGAACTAATTATAATCCAACAAGTACAAACACTACATTTACTGTTGTAAATTAATATTTATCTTTCCTTTTTTCTTTTTTTTAAATGCTTTGAACTATTTTTTTTTAACAAGTTTTATAGAAAACGTTTATTAAATTATTATTGTATAATCTAATTTAAAGTTATAATTAATTAAAATAAGAATAAAATATTTTTTTTGGGGAGTTTAAAAGAAACTGTCAAGACTAGTTTGTCTTTCGTTGTTCATGATTTGTTCTTCAGAGTAACCAATAGATTCCAGTATACGTAGTGTTGCTGGTAATACCTGGTTTTGAATATAATACTCTGGGTCATATTCTTTATCACCAATGTATTCTACTGGTTCTGCACGTTTACTAATAGGTTCATTACCTTTAGTTATAACGTATCTTATAATAGTACCACTGGTAACTTTTTGGCCATGAAGTCTTAGCTTCTCTGCTGCAAGTACGTGTGGTGCATTTTGTTTATAATTTTCTGGTTTTTTAGTTAGTTTTGTATGAATTACAAGGTCTTCCATTGGAACGTTACCACTATTTAATTCTTTGATAACATTCTTCACTACCTTTTTAGCTTTGGTAGGTGATGCATCTTTAAGTATTGCTTCTAACACATCGTGTTGTGTGTTTTTAGCCACAGGTGCCCAGTCTCTGCGGACTAGTTCTAAACCTTTTACGGTGATTTCACCTTCATATATGACAGCATATCTTTTCTTGGATACGAAGAATCCTCTGTCATAGTAACCTTCCAGTTCTAACTCCATATCCTCTGGAAGATCATGGTTTATGGAGCTTAACAGCTCCGTTACCTGTTCTTCAATTATTTTTGGAATGCTCATTCGATTAATACACCGTTTACTATTCCTTTTTGACCTGGTCTTGAAGTTATTTTTGCTTTACCGATTTCGGTTTCTACAACTGCACCTTTTGTAATGATGTTTCTTCTTACAAAGTGAGCGTTTGCTGAGTTTTCGAGTACGGTTTTGATTTCAACGTTTTTGCTGGAGTTATCTTTAGGGTTGATAACGTTGATTCTGTTTGCAACGGTTGCTCTGGTTTTAGTACCGTTTCCTCTTACAATAATTTCTTTTTTAACTTCTTCTCCGATTCTGGTATCTGCTGGTGTTCTACCAAATTCAGCGTTTCTTTTATTTTTGTTTCTTCTGGATCTTGCTCCAGTTGGTTTTCTTAATGAACTTCCTTGCCAAATTGCCATGTTTTCACCTCATTTTTTATTCATATTTATTACATGTATTATTATATGATTGTTTGAACTTAATCATCGTTGGATGAATATTCCTGGGTTGTCAAAATATATGGTTTTATTTTGAAGGTTACCAAGCTATCCCCCCTTAGTTCCGAGGGGTTTTGTAAAATTAATCTTATATTGAATTGTTTTAAGATTATTTCCATTCCCAAAGTAAATGGTATGGTTTTTTCATTATTAGATAAAAATCCGTAATAATACTCCTTGAATAAATAAGTTTTTTTTTTAATCTTTTAGGATTAAATTCAGAGCATTATTTTAGTATATACTATTTTACAATAATATTATAATATATCATTTCTTTAATATTTAAATTTATTGATACAGATTATATACAAAAAAAAGATGGGGGTAATAATCTTCACATATTTCTCTAATATGTAAGAATGTATTGTCCAAAAAAAATGGGGTGGATGTTAAAATGATTTTCTTCCATATCGATGTCTGTGTTTACCCTTTCCTGAACTACTACTATTTAATAATGTGGATAAAACACTTTTAACAGGACTATTTCCAGAATTTCCTGACATTTTACCAGTTAAACCAATCAGTCCTGATATTAAACCATAATCTTTTTCTAAATGTACTGCAAGATCAACATACTTGGAAATATTACTTTTATTTTCACGTCTGTAATGTCTTCTTTTTTTACTCTTACGCATTGAAGTTTTCTTTTTAGTAAGTGCACCCGTTTTAATTTCTTGAAGTTTTAATCTGTATAAATCATATTTTCTTCTTTTTGTATCATCTGATAAAATGTTATATGCTTCATTTATTTGTTTGAACTTCTTTTCAGCATTTTTTGACTTGTTAATGTCTGGATGATATTTTCGTGCAAGTTTTTTATAAGCTTTTTTTATTTCTGTTTTATCGGTGTCTTCAGTTAATCCTAATATTTTATAGTAATCTTTCCTGTAATTCATAAAAAAACCTAGTACTTTTTATTTATTATTGAACATGATAGTTATATTCTATTTATACTTATTTTAATATTTTTATTTTACCTAAAATATTTTGGAAATATTCTTATTTCATAATCCCTTTTTCACACTATTAAATGACTTTTAAATATTAGGAATAACATATATATTATCAAATAAATTAAACAAACAGAAGGTTTTATGAATGGCATATAGTGATGATAAAATTAACATGGTTCATGGTGCAGGAGGAGAAGTCATGCAAGACATGATTTCAGACATAATTCTAGGCAACCTCTCAAAAACCAGTGTTAATGGAGGAATTGGACTAGAATCATTAGATGATAGTGCAACAATACCATTAGACGATGATCATGTAGTGGTAACAACAATAGATGCACACACAGTTCAACCATTATTCTTCCCAGGAGGAGACATAGGAAGAATTTCAGCAGCAGGAACATTAAATGATATTTCAGTAATGGGAGTAAAACCAGTATCATTAAGTAATGCAATGGTAATTAGTGAAGGATTCGAACGTTCAGATTTAGAAAGAATTATTAAATCAATGAACGAAACATGTGAAGAAGTAGATGCTGCAATAATAACTGGTGATACAAAAGTTATAGATAGTGACAAGCTAGACAGTATGATTATCACCACAGCAGGTATAGGAATAGGTAAAAAAGAAGATGTAGTAAGAGACTCAGGTCTCGAAGTTGGAGATAAAGTCATAATCACCGGTAGTGTTGGAGATCATGGTATGGCAATCATGTCCAAACGTGAAGGATTCGGATACGAAACCGAACTAAAATCTGATGTTGCACCAGTATGGTCAATGGTAGAAGCAGCAAAAGAAGTAGGTACAATAACTGCAATGAAAGATCCAACACGTGGCGGAATAGCAAATGCATTAAACGAAATGGCTACCAAAGCATCCGTAGGTATGAGATTAGATGAAGAAAGAATACCTGTAAAACCGGAAGTTGAAGCAGTATCAGACATGTTAGGTATTGACCCATTTGAAGTAGCAAACGAAGGAAAAATTGTTATGGGTGTTAAAGCAGATGATGCAGAAGACATACTTCAAGCAATAAGAAAAACAAAATATGGAAAAGATGCAGAAATCATAGGAGAAGTAACAGAGGGTAAACGTGTAATAATGGAAACATTAATAGGTGGAGAAAGATTAATAGAACCTCCTATTGCTGATCCAGTTCCAAGAGTATGTTAAAAGAGGTGACTTATGGAAAATTTCACATTAAGACTAAAAGCATTAATCATAGATGCAATAATAGTAATATTGTTCTCAGCATTACTCAATAATATTCTTTACATAATATTATTATCAATTAATAATCAATTTATATTGTCATGGTATCCTACAATTGTAGTAGTACTGGTAACACTATTATACTTCACAATAATGGAAGCAAAAACCAACAAAACAATAGGTAAAAAAATATCCAACCTCTATGTTTCAGATGCTGAAGGTTATATGAGCTATTCTAAAGCTTTAATCAGAAATATAACAAAAATATACTGGGTACCATTAATATTTGACGTGTTAATAGGTAAAATATTTGGTTATCCATCCAGATTATTTGATAAATTAGCTGGAACTGATGTATACAGAGACGATGAATTAGAACAAATATAAGGGGTAATATATTGTTAGATATTAAATTATTTAGGGATAATCCAGAAAAAGTATTTGAATCTGAAAAGAAAAGATTCCGAAAAACAACCAATGCAGAGAAAGTAATAGAATATGATAATTTATGGAGAGAAGGACTTAAAAGATTAAATGATTTACGTTCTGAAAAAAATAAATTATCAAAATCATTCAAACAAGCAAAAAAAGAAGGAAATATAGAAGAAGTCATAGCTAAATCCAAAGAGGTTGCTAATGAAATAAAAGAATTAGAACCAAAAATAGAGGAATACATTAAACTAAGAGATGACTATCGTTACAAAGTAGGAAATATTATTGATGAAGAAGTACCAATATCAGATACTGAAGATGATAACTTAGTAATTAAAGAAGAAGGTACTAAAGTAGCATTTGATTTTACTCCATTAAATCATGTGGATTTAATTCAAAAAATTGATGGAGCAGACACTGAAACTGCAGCAAGTATAGCAGGATCAAGATTTTACTACTTAAAACAGGATATACTCTTCCTTAACCTTGCATTAATACAATTTGCATTAAATGAATTAAAAAATGAAGGTTACACTCCTTTACAAACGCCATTCTTTGTAAAAAGTGAAGTTGCAGCAGAAACATCTGAACTGGGCGAATTCCAGGAAACATTATACAAAGTAGAAAATGAGGATTTATACCTGATAGCAACAGCTGAACAAACACTTGCCGCATTACATCGTGATGAAATAATTAATGCTGAAAACTTACCATTACGTTACTGTGCATTATCTACTTGTTTCCGTAAAGAAGCAGGTTCACATGGAAAAGATACTTTAGGAATATTCCGTGTTCATCAATTTGAAAAAATAGAACAATTTATCTATGCAACACCTGAAGAGTCAAGAAATGAGCATAAAAGACTATTGGAAGTAACAGAAAACATATACAAAAAATTAGGATTGTCCTATAGGATAGTTGCAATAGTTTCTTCTGCTTTAAATGATAATGCTGCTATAAAATATGACCTTGAAGCATGGTTCCCTGGTTCAAATGCATACAGAGAACTTGTGTCTTGTACAAACTGTACTGATTATCAGGCAAGAAAAACTAAAACTCGTGTGGGAAGGGCAGGAGCTGGTGATTCAGTAACATTACACACACTTAACAGTACTGCAATTGCTACAGAAAGAACAATATGTTGTCTTCTTGAAAATTATCAGCAGGAAGATGGCAGTATCAAAATACCTGATGTATTAGTTCCTTATATGAACGGTAAAACTGTTATAGAAGCTAAAAATTAACCTCCAATATTTTTTTTTTATTCATATTATTTTTAAAGGTTTTATATAACTTACAACATATCATTAAATAACTAAATATTTTTAGAACAATATAGATAATTCATATTCTAAATATTATTCAGTATTAATTATTCATTATAACAGTAAATACAAGGTGATCATATGAATGTAAGCGAGATCATGACAGAAGAAGTACAAGCTGGATCAGTGCCAGGATCAGTACAGACAGTTTATGAAATTTTCCGTGACAAAAAAATTTCAGGAATTCCTATAGTTAAAAAACAAACTGGTGAATTAGTAGGAGTACTAACTAGGTCTGATTTAATTAAAAATCCTGATGAAGATCAAATTGCTATGGTTATGACAAGAAATCCAATCACAGCAGCACCGGATGAAGATGTAATTTCTGTAGTACATAAAATGATTCATAATAACATTAGAAGAGTACCTATAACTGAAGAAAACAGGTTAGTTGGTATTGTAACTTCATCAGATATTATTAATAAAGCTTTATGGCAAGTTAACAATACAGAACCGGTAGAAAAGTATATGGTACGTAATATTCCAACTGTATGGGATAAAACTCCATTATCAGTAGCATATTCTATTTCACATAATTTTGATTTTAAATCAGTTATATCTTTAAATGATGAAAGTAAAGCATCTGGAATTCTAACAGAAACAGATTTTATTAATGAAAGTGAAATTGTTGGTGAACAAGAAATACATAATAGTTCTGTTAGTACTGAAGGAGACAAATGGACATGGAATAGTCAGAGTGTAATGTACATACTTAAAAATAAACTTAAATTCTCTGATAAGTTAGTTAAGGATGTTGTTGGTGAGAAATTAATTTCTGTTACACGTAAAACTTCTGTTAAGGAATGTGCAAACATTTTGAAGAAGAATAATATAGAACAAGTTCCTGTTTTAAACATGTCTGATGAACCTATTGGTCTTATCAGAGCTAGTGATTTAATGAGGGCTATGATAGAATAAATGAGAGTATTTTGTGTTTCTCATTTATAATTCTTTTCTTTCTATAATTAATTAGTTTTTTTTAACTTTTGTTTTAAAGTTCTTTTTTTTTGGTGGCATACAATTTTTTTTTGTTTTATTTTTTGTTCTACTCGTATGTTGGGTTTTTATTTCTTGTTGTTGTGTGTATTGTACCTGGAATATTCTAAGTTTGGTTGTTTTATTACATCTTATGTATATCTTTTTTTGTAATTTTGTGTTCAGTTAATGGGCTTGTTATATTCAGCATTTCTTTAACAAGAATTCATAGCATATCTTATGGTAAGTCTGTAATATTGGTACCTTCTATGAAATATTTGTATTGGTTAAATCAGGTTAAGTTTTTTTTATCTTTAATAGTTTGATATGCTATTGTAAATTTAATTATGTTCTTCTTTGATTTTTTTAATATGCTGTATTACTTTTTGTGCATCTAAAGTTTTAATATCATATTTGTTTTTTTCAATATATGATAATAACAGCATCTTTTTTTCATCATCTAATGAAGATTTCATTATAACATATTTAAAAGAACGTTTCGGATAATAAGTCTCCTTAGCAACATCTAATAGTTCGTTAAATTCATCTTCGTTAATAATACCTTCTTGAACTGCATCAGAAAAGTTGTACCTGATATTTATTAAAGAATCGGACATTTGTTCAAGAGTTTCTGGATTTAAACTTACAGCAACATCATCATCTGAATCAATTACACCTGTTTTATAATCTTCAAATATATTGCCCACGCCAATCATACCATAAGGATATAATTCACATGCTCTGAGTGCACCCATACTTGAACCACCCACAACAATGATTCCTTTTTTTAATGCTCTGAGAATTTCCTTGTGACTAACTGCCGGGCTTTGATGAAATACGCCATCAATAATGCCAATAATTTCTATATCCTCTCTACTGTCTAAAAGAGCATCAATGTCTCCCCTCTTAACTGGTGGCATGTATTCTGCATCCAATATCTTTTCTGCATCACTAAATGATAAGGATAAACCAGTAAATATGATAATGCTCATTTAATCACCTAAAAGTTCGTTGTGTAGTTTAATTAGCATATCTATTGATTCCTGTTTCATATTCTTATTGGTCCATTTGTTAATTACAAAGTCAAGGTCTACTTTTGTTATGCCGTGAACTAAATTATCTGCATGTGCTACAATTTTTTCTTCTAATGTTTCGGGCACATAGTTTCTATCTGGAAGACCTAAACTTTTTGCTTCTTCACGGGTTATGCCTGCTCCAATATGTCTTTCGGTTATGAGACAAATTTTTTCATCAACATTTATTTGTCGTAATAAATCGGCACCAAGGTATGCATGTTCAATTCCGTTGGTGATTGTTCTGCCAACATCATGTAACATACAGCCTGCCTTAATTAGGTCTAAATCAACATTATCATAATGTTTTGTAATGTCTTTTGATCGTTCATAGACTACTTTGCAATGGTCAATAATATAATCGGTACATTCAAGTTCTTTATATGCATTATTTATTACTTCATCTACTTGGAACATTTTAATCTCCAAAAAAAGTTTAATAATTTTAAAAATAGTTAGAAAAGGGGGTGTTTATTCTTTATTTACTGTGTAAAATGATTCTAAATTCTTTAAATCGTCAATAACATCGCTGTTGTCTTTAAATTCAAGTTTTTCATTACATCTTGGACAGATGAATTGGAAGTCTGTTGCTTCTTCAAATGGGTATCTGCAACCGTTTGGACATACAAAGAACATGTTGTTTTCTTCATATTCTAATGATTCTTGGATTTCTTGGTTATGTTTAGTATATTGTTCTTCTAATAACTGAGCTGCTTTTCGTGAATCAAATCTCCAGTAGTATGTGAACCATTGGGTTTCTGGATCTTTTTTTCTAGTATAATTTGCCATTCCAACATCATACATTTTATATAATATTTTTCTGACAAAATTTAATTTAATGCCTGTTGCTTCTGCTATTTGTTCATCAGTAACTTCTGCAGTAAATAAACAGTCTAATATTTTTTCACTAGTGTCAGCATCATGTGTAACTTCATATGCTAGTCTTTTAACATTTTTTTCGTTTAAAAATTTAGAGTCATAATCAAAATTGTATATAATTTTTTTTCTAGCCATGATATCTCTCTTATTTTTATTTCTACAATAAGCATGAGTTATTTAACTTAATTTATTACTGTATTGTTTAGCTGTTAATGTCATTTAGTATAGGTCATTGCTGTGTAATTTAAGTTCTATTTTGTTATTTCAATCGTTTATTAAATAAGTGTTTCTTAGTAAATACGTAATATATTATTATGTTTTTATTACTATAAATAATTACGTTTTATTATTACTGCAGGGATATGCATAACCTCTTCCAACATTTCGGCCGATATATTCTTAATATCTGCATCAAACCTATCTTCCATATCATATATTGTTTCAAAAAAATTAGTTAAAGTATTTTTCTGACAATCCTCTGCAATATTAGCAAGTCTAATAAGACTGAATGCATCTTCATTAAATGTGGATGCAAGAGGAGTGGCCCCCACGTATTTTGAAAAAAATCTTAAAAAATAACCATAAACACCAGTATCATTAACAATTCCATCAACAGATTTCGGAATACTGGTATATAACCTGCCACAAAAATCATATGTTGGATCAGTATCAATAACTAAAACATCAACATCAACATTAAACTTTTCATATAATAAATTTTTAATATTAAAAGCACTATCTCTGGGATTATCTGGTAACAATGAAACAAAACTGTCAGGAACATTACTTAAATCAACACCTGCTTCACCACTAGGCATCAAGGCATGTTTTAACCCATATCTTCTCAGAATAAATTCCTTATGATAACGAGCTTCAACAGGCATTCTACGAAGATTTCTGATTGTACGATTATTATACTTAAACAATGCAAAAACATAACCCCAAATAAACTTACACCAGACTTCAGTAATCAAAAAACTAACAAAACCATACTCATAACAACTTTCATCAACAACATTACCTTCAATAATTGAAATAGGAGTTTCACTAATAACTACAATATCACCATCCTGAACATTACATGATATTGCATTAATCAGTTTATCATACCCCTCATTAGTATGAATATAATCACATCTGACAGGAATAATATCATTCATATTAATCAAAAAAAAGTTTTAAAAGAAAAGTTATACTTTTCCTAAAGTGTCACCACGTAAGCCTCGTCTAAGAGTTTCCAAAGAGATAACATCATTTGAATTAACATTACCAATATTTACATCATTACCAATGTTAAGAATTAAATCAATTTGCTGATTTTTGTTAGGAGCTTCCCACATAATCTTATTGTTAGGTACATTACTGACAATTTCTTTTAAATCATCCATCATTACATTACCTTTGTCATCATAAATTCCAATATTTTTACCACTTTCACGACCTTCAATAATCACCAAATCAGAACCACTTTCTAAGTCTTTGTTAATTAATTCTATACGTTTTTCGGTTGTGTATTCATGATCTTTCTCAGGATTTTTTTTACCAATCTCACTAAGGGTGAAAAAACCTAAATCCTTGGCTTGTTTAATGAATTCTCTACGTTCATCTTCTGGGATAACAGTTGATCCATCAGAGATTTCTATTGCACTAAAACCTAATCTATCTGCTTCTGCAAAAAATTCATCAATTTTACCAGCATTATTTGCTAATTCAAACAAAGTACCACCAGTATATGATTTAATATCATAAGAATCATATACTTCATTTTTCTGCTTTATTATACTATCATCATATAATATGGAAGTACCCCAACCATATTTTATAAAATTAAAATAATCTCCACATACTTTAAGAAAATCTTCAACATAATGGTAACCTAATCCTTTATCAATAACCATGGTATTAGTTTCAATCTTATCAAATTTATCTAAAAAATTAAAAGCTCTCATATAATATTCCTTCTAATAATTAATTTTATTATTATATATTTTCAATTTTAATATAGTTAAAGATTTAGAAAAACATGTTACATTCTAATAAATATATCCATCATATTAATTTAACTAGGTTCTTCTAAAAAAAAAGCAACTTTATATATTTTGTAATACATAGAAATATAATAATATAAAGTTATTTAAGAAAATGTTCTTAGGATTAAAAAAAATAAATTACTCATATAAGCTATTATTGACTAATATGTTTGTTATTAGCTTAATTTCGCTAGACATTAACAATTATCTTTAAACTGGATTAATCAATAATAACTTACTTTCAAAATGTGTTATAAAATTTTTAACATATTTTTAAACAATCGATAATGAACATATTAATTAATTTAATATAACTGAAGAAAAAACTGTTATTACATTATAATATACTAATAGTGAGGGTGTTAAGTGAAATCTCTAATTAACGATAGCTTAAAAGATTCAAAAGATAATACTCCTGAAGTACCAAACATATCTAATGCAAGTTTAGATGATATCAATGGAGAATTAGTTGATCTTATAAACCAAAGTAGAACAAAAATATTTGTAATTGGTGCTGGTGGAGCAGGAAACAACACAATTTCTAGATTAGGTGAAATAGGAATTGAAGGAGCAGAAACAATTTCTGTAAACACAGATGCACAAGACTTATTCTTCTGTAAATCAAACGATAAAATATTAATCGGAAAAGAAACTTGTCGTGGATTAGGTGCTGGTGGAGTACCAGATGTAGGAGAAGCTAGTGCAGAAGAAAGTGAAGAAATCATCAAAAAGAAAATTGATGGTGCAGACATGGTATTTGTTACCTGTGGACTCGGTGGAGGAACCGGTACAGGATCAGCTCCAGTAATAAGTAAAATTGCACAAAAAGTAGGGGCATTAACCATAGCAGTAGTTACATTACCATTTAGTGCAGAAGGAATAAAAAGAAGAGAAAATGCTGAAAAAGGTCTTGAAAAATTACAAGAAGCAGCAGACACAGTTCTCGTAATTCCTAATGATAAACTATTAGAAGTTGCACCAAGCTTACCAATTAACAAAGCATTCATGGTATCTGATGAATTACTTGGAAGAGCAGTAAAAGGCATCACAGAATTAATCACAAAACCAGGATTAATCAGTTTAGACTTTGCAGATATTCAAAGTGTAATGAAAGATAGTGGAATGGCAATGATTGGTATGGGTGAATCTGATACTGGAGATAGAGCAATTGAATCTGTAAATGAAGCATTAAACAGCCCATTATTAGATTTAGATATATCTACAGCAAAAAGTGCACTTGTTAACATTAGTGGTAGCAGTGACTTAACACTTAACGAAGCAGAAAAAATTGTACAAATTGTTGCAGATGAACTTGACCCAGAAGCAAATATTATTTGGGGTACTCAAATACAAGACGATCTTGCAAGTACAGTTAGAACAACCATTGTTGTTGCAGGTGTAACAGCACCGGGTATGCCAGGTTCTGATGATTCCTACAAAGAAAGAACTCGTGGCGAAGAAACACCTTCACCTGATGCTGATCTTGAAGGATTCATAGATGACGTATTCTAGAAAAATAATATGATTTGAATATGTCCCATTTTTTCAATTCTTTTTTTATTTTTATTCTATCTATTTTTAATTTAATTTTCTAAAAAAACCAAAGCTTTATTAATACCAAAATAAATATATA
Organism: uncultured Methanosphaera sp.; assembly: GCA_946537725.1. GTDB lineage: Archaea > Methanobacteriota > Methanobacteria > Methanobacteriales > Methanobacteriaceae > Methanosphaera. Next base: position 846 of record CAMNFZ010000006.1, on the reverse strand, counting down.
TATTTGATCCCTATCTTAGGTTTTAAATTTTCTCATTTTTGAATTTTTAATGCAGGTAGTAATATGAATATAAACAAAGAAGCAATACAAGGTTTTTTAAAACAATGCGAAAGAGTATTAAGAGTCTCAAAAAAACCAGATGCAGACGAATACAAAATGGTAGCAAAAGTTACCGGAGTAGGTATCATAATCATCGGTATAATTGGATTCATAATAGCTATATTATCACAAGTGCTATTTTACTCTTAAACATAATTTAGCAAACCAAACAAAATAAAATTAAAAAGACAAATATTATATTTTAATATTTAAAGAAAAAAAGATGACACCATCTTTAAATACAATGATGAAAGTGAAAATATGTTTTACGCAATGAGAGCAGCTATAGGACAAGAAAAAAATGTGGCCAGCTTACTTGCACAAAGTGTAAAGTACGAAGACCTCGGAATAAAAGCAATTTTATCCCCAGAGGGAATGCAAGGATACATTTTTGTCGAATCCACAGAAACATTAGATATGAGGCATCCTGCACTTAAAGTTCCTAACTTGAGGGGTTTAGTCGAAGGTGACATAACTTTTGAAGAGCTTAAAAAATTCCTGAACCCTGAACCAGCAATGTCCAATATCCAAAAAGGAAGCATTGTTGAACTAACCTCAGGACCATTCAAGGATGAAAAAGCTAAAGTAGTCAGAATTGACGAAACAAAAGAGGATGTTGTATTAGAATTAATCGAAGCAGCAGTTCCTATACCTGTTACCGTGAAGGGTGACCAAATCAGATTAATACAAAGGGAGGCTGAATAGTGGCTAGTCAAACTATTGAAATCCTAGTGGAAGGTGGAAAAG
>CAMNFZ010000005.1 GCA_946537725.1 uncultured Methanosphaera sp. | reverse complement strand
AACAAAAAAGACGGATACTCAAAACACAACATGATAAAAGACGAAGAAAACTACGCATACATATGCCCAGAAAACAAAATACTACCACTCAAACAAGTCTACCCCAGAAAATACACTGACAGAATAGTATTTTACACCAAAGAATGCAGTAAATACCCATCCAAAAAGATATGCTTAACCAACAAGATGACTGGTAAAGTAATAACCGACTACACAAGTGATGCCAAAGAACAACTGGCCTATAAATTCGAAACACCAAAAGGACAAGCACAATACAAAAAGAGAATGCCAATGGTCGAACCACGATTCTCATACAACAAACACACACTAAAATACATACAATACCACCCAATAGGACTAAACAACGCAAAAATGCAACAAACACTCATGGCCACAGCACAAAACATAGTAAAAATACACAACATAGAACAAAAAGAACAAACAAACAACAAAAAAATAATAAATCTAAATTAAAAAACAAGATATGAAATTAAAATATAAATAAAGTGTCCCAATCAATTATTCTAAAACCCAAAAATTGTCGCACACTCTCATATGTAAAATATTATTCTATAATTACCAATTTAGCTCTATGACATTTGGGACATTTAACACTATTTAATTCCTTGTATGATGAATTGAATGGATTTTTTAAAATGTTTATATATTCCTTGTTTAATCTTAATAACAATGATTTGTTATTTTTATGTTTTTTAAAGAATTTTTTAGCTTTATCATGTTCAAATAATTTATAGTTCATGTTTAATCTCTTGTTCTAATAAGGATATTCTTTCATCTAACTCTTCTAATGTTATTTCAGAAACATTATTCAAATTTCCTTTTTCAAAATTTTCTATTTCATTATTATAAAATTCAGCTTCTTCATCAGTAAACTCTTCATTTTCTTTGTAATATTTGATGAGACGAGTTATTACATCATTAAACGTATCTTTTTTAGAAGCTAATTCGAACAAAGCATCATGGGTATTTTTAGATATTTTTATAGTTTTTGTCATCATATTAACACCTATTAATAGTATACTTAGTATACTACAAATATGTTACTAATCAAAATATTAATCGTGTCAAATCTTATATATTCAAGTAATCCTTTAATATTTATTTTTATAGATAAAAAAGATCAATATACCTATTAGAAGTTGATTCATCTCTAGCATAGGAAGCAAATAAACTTAAACTGATTACACCACATAATTCTGCTATATGAACAGATATATTGTTAATTTCTTCAATAATATAAACCATATTACAACTGTTTCTAGATTTAAATTATTTATATATGTTACTTTGATAAAATAGTACTATTGTCCTTTCTTTTTTATAAAAGTACAATAATAATGTTATAAAAATAGATGAAAAATTATGTTGTATTAACTTATACAACAAACTATTAATTTTACATTAATCCATGTTTTTTAAGAATTTTTTCAGGATTATCTTTTAATATTTTTGGAATCTCGGATTCAGGAACTTCTGCACCTCTTGCTATTCTTTCTGCAAGTTCATAATTAATTAAATCCCCTGGTGCATGTGTATCTGTGTCAAGAACCAAGTTTGCTCCCATATCTAATCCCAGTTTTGCTACGTGTCCATTTCCTAGACAATGTCCTTTACGTGCACTAATTTCTAAGGATACATCGTTGTCTATAGCAATTTGCACTTCTTCTTCTGTGATTAATCCAGGATGTCCTATTATATCTATTTCAGGACATTCAGCTGCAGCCCTGTTTGTTCCAGGTCTAACAGGTTCTACTATAGTTTCTCCATGAACTACTATTATTTCTGCACCATAACTTCTTGCTTTATTTGCAAGTTTGTCTATTACTTCTATTGGTACGTGGGTTATTTCTACTCCAGGTATAACCTGTATATCCCAGTTATCTCTTATATCATTTACTGCTTCTACTATTTGTGATGCTACCTGAATATTTGATGCATCTACATGATCTGTTATTGCAAGAGCTTTATGACCTAGCACATCTGCTCTTCTTGCTAATTCTGATGGTAATAGTTCCCCATCACTAAATATACTGTGGGTGTGTAAATCTATTCTTTTATTTTCAGACATTAAAATACTCCATATCTATATTTTTTAAAAATATTTTTTTCTTTTATAATGTTATTTATGAAAAGAAGAATATAAATAAATATATGATAAAAAGATTGAAAGTTTTTGTACCTGGTCATATTACTGGTTTTTTTGAAATATACCAAAATAACAATCCCATACTTAAAGGTTCAAGAGGAGCAGGTATTGCACTTGAAGAAGGTGTAACTACTGAAACAATATTAAAGGAAGGTACAGGAAAAATTAAAGTGACTCTTAACAATAAAGAAAATAATTTAAATACTATTAGCAGAAGGGCTGTTTCAATTATTAAAGAACGTTACAAGTTAGATTTAAGTAAGTATGACATTACCATAAATCATGAAAGCCATCTTCCAATTAGTGCAGGGTTTGGTACTAGTGCAGGGTTTGCATTAGGAGTTAGTTTTACATTACCACAATTACTTAATATTAATTTAAGTTTTAATGAAGCAGGAGAAATTGCTCATTTAACCGAAATTGCTGAATCTAGCGGTTTGGGTGATGTTATTTCTGAGATGCATGGAGGTTGCGTGATACGGCTTAAAGAAGGATCACCAAAGAATGCAAAAATTGACAAAATTTTATTAAACAAACCAGTGTACGTGATTACTAAAACATTAAGTTCAATCAATACCGGAGATATTATAGAAAATCCTGAACATATTCAAAGAATTAACCATAGTGGTCAAGAGTTACTTTCTCACCTGTTAAGTAATCCCAGCATAGAAAATTTCATAGGATTATCCCGAAAATTCTCTGAGGAAACAGAACTGATTAATCCAGAATTATATGAAATACTTAATATAATGGATGAAGAAAGTATTGGTTCTTCTATGGCAATGTTAGGAAACACTGCATTTGCTTTATCTTATTCTCCAGACATATCTGTGGAAAATTGTTTAATTACTAAAATAAATACTAGTGGAGTTTGCTATAAAAAAATATGAAAAAAAAATAGTTTTTGAAGATTATACTTTTTTAACATCTTCAATTGTATATACAATACCTTTCTCTTCTAATTTTGATATTATTCTGTTTGTCATTTTACCAACAGCAAATACCAATACTCTTAAACCTTTTTCTGCGGCACTGGCTGTTGCACTAGCTGTTGCAAATTCAAAGTCAGGGTACACATTCAAATGATTTGTTATTGCTCTAGCACTTGTACCTAAAACACCTATTCTGTCAAAGTCTTGATCATAGATTTCTTGAATTCTATCCATATCACAGACTCTTGAACCACCCTCTGATATTGGTGGAATTTTTACTATTACAACATCTTTAGGAACTAAATCTATTTCTCCACCAAGGTTAATTAGAGTTACATCTTCTCCTTCTAAAGCATCACTAAATACTTCTGCATATGCACCAGATTTATCTTCTGTATCTGCATATAATATTCCATCATCCATATTTAACCATACTTGTTCTCCCTGATGTAAATCTTCTGCAGCAATTGCCGGCCAAATAGATTTGTAACCATTCATAGTGTTTAAAACCATATCAGAGTATGCTTTTAAGTTAATAGCTTCAGTTTTTACTTTGTCTATACCATATTTAGTAATTTTATATCTAAAATTAGAACTTCCTGTTTCAACATAACCTTCTTTAACTAATGTTTTAATATTTTCAGAAACAGCTTGTACTGTAATTCCCAGTTCTTCTGCAATATCTTTTTGTTTTAAATGTGGTTCTTGTTGAGCTATTTTTGCTAATATTTGGAATTTTGTGAATTCACCTTTATTTTTAAAAATTCTCATTATGATACCCCTAATTTATTGTATTACAACATTAATAATAATTTTTTAAACCTTATTTATTAATATATTCTTGATTTTATTTAAACTTTTTTTTGAGATACGTATAATGTTATAAAAATTAAATTAAATGTAATTAAAAGTAATTTATGATAGAAAAAAAATAATGAAGGGTTATTTAACTAATGGAAAATGAATTGTTTAATAAATTAATAAATTTATCCATATTATCTTCGGGAATGTAAGCTCCACAAGCTACACTGTGTCCTCCACCGGAGCCACCACATTTTGCTGAAATATCCCTCACCATATTACCGAAGTGTATTCCCTCATATCCTAGGAGTTTTGAACATCTTAATGAAACTTTGTATCCTGGCTGGTCGGAATCAATATGAGTATAACCTATTATTGGCTTTTGCCAGTCATAGTTATTTAAAAGCATTCCCGCAATAGTTCCAACAACGCTAGGTTTTATTCCATCACCATCAAAGTATTGGATGTTTTCAAGTATTTCCACGGAATTGGCTTCTTGAATTCGTGACATGTTTTGAGCCAAGTATCTTTTATGATCTTTCACTAATGTTTCTAATTCACCTGCTATTTTGTCCCTATTTCCTTTTATTACTTCAAGGCCAAGTTCATGTCTTCCATTTCGTCCACATGCATTAATTACTGTACTGTATTCGCTTGCATCTTTAAATGAAGTGTAATCTTCTTCAAATGTGAATTCATATGATTCTCCAGAGATAAGTTTTGGTACGTATTTTACATATTTGTCTGGAACTGCTCTTGTCATCATTTTCAGTAATTCTGTGAATAATCTTCCTTTTTCGTCCATTGATAAATCACATAAATATCTGACTGTTCCCAAATCGTTTTTTACGGGTATGTCCAGATTTTCCAGGAAGTGTATGCATTCATTTCTATTGTTTGTTAATGGTAGGTGAATATCACCAAAGTATGATAATGCTACAAATAATGGTCTTGTATGTCTTCCGTATAGTAATAAGTCATTTATGTAATTTACACATCCTACTTCGGTAGCATCACTTAGTATTTCTGTGTTTAGTCCTCTGAGTTTTCCGGTCATGCTGTTTTGCATGTCTCCTACGGCACTTAATATTCCCATCCAGCTTAGGTCGTAGAAGTGGAATGTTTTAGCTAGTAAATATGATAATCCACCACCAGAAATAGTGTATGATCCATCTAATCCATAGTAATTTGGGTTTACTTCAATCAAATCTCCTTTAAGTTGTGATCCTAGTTTTCTTATCGGAGGATGATGATCCAATACTATTATTGATGAATTGGAGTTTTTGCATAGGTTTGACACGTTTTGTCCTGCACCTAAATCGGATATGATTGTTAAATCTGTGTCTGTTTCAAGAGTTTCTACTTCATTTATTTCAACAAAATTTACTGTATGATTTATTTCTAGTTTGTCCATTATTGATGATAGGATACTTCCTGCTGTAATTCCATCACAGTCTGTGTGTGTAAAAATAGTTACATCTTCTGCGTCTAAGATTTTTTCTTTGGCTTTATTTAATAATAAATCCATATGATTTCTTGATTCTTCAAAATTGTTGTCATTTTCTGAACTCATAATAAGCTCCTGTAAAAAAGAATTAAAAAAAAAATTGATAATATTTATATTAATTAGAGTGACGGTTAATTTTAACTGTACTGGCTATTTTTCGCAGCAACTCTAATTTTGTTGGATACTCATGTTCTACTATTACTCTTCCTGAGTTTTCCCACCATGATCCCGGAAAAGATTTTTCGTGTTCTACTGTATATTGTATTTTTAGTTTTCGTAAAGCTTGACTTATTTCACGTATTTTTGGTTCTTCAACTGATTCTTCTAATGATAACATACGTCCTTCCTTACGAGAATGTAGAGAATTTATATATACTGGCCATACTATTGTTTTCATATTATTTCACCTAATTAATATTTTGTAGTAATGCTTCAATCATATCCTTTACTGTGTAACGATTTGGTTCTACTGCCGGAATATTATGTTGTTTCAGAACATTTCCAGTTATAGGGCCTATGGAAGCTACTGTAATATTTGTTCTTAACTGTTCTAGAAAAGCATCATATTTTTCTTTTCTTTCTGTTTTGATAGTGTCTAATAAGTTTTGTAATGTTAAAGGACTTGTGAAAGTAATAATATCTATATCATTATTTAATATTTTGTCCATTAACTCTAAAATATTTGTGGTATCTTTTGGTATGCTTGATGTGTATGCTTCTGCAATTGTTACTTTTGCACCAAGTTTTTCAAGTCCTTCAGGCAGTACTTTTCTTGCACTTAAAGTGCGAGGTAGTGCTACTTTTTTGTCTTGTAAATCTATTGTTTTGAATGATTCTAGTAAACCTTCTGCTGTGAAATCTTCTGGAATTAAGTCTGGAGAATTGTTGTATTTTTTAAGTACTTCCTCCGTTTTTACTCCAATTACTGCAATTTTTGATGGTATTTTTGTGTTTGGATATACTTCAAAGAATGATTTTACACCTGCTGGTGAAGTGAATATTATCCAGTCATATTCACTTATATTTTCTGTGATGTATATCAGTTCATCAGATTTTACTAGTTGTAATTCTAATGTTGGTACTATTAGTGGTTTACCATTGTGTTGTCGTATAATTTTGGCCAAAGATTCTGAACGTTCAACAGGTCTTGTAATTACTACTGTTTTATTATTGAAATCTTCAGTGGACATTATTCCATTTTACTCCTTAATTCTTCACATTCTTTGTAAATGTTCACTACTTCACCTATTATAACTAATGCTGGTGGTTTAATATCTTTTTCTGTTATATCTGCCAGTGTTCCTAGTATAACTTTTTGGTTAGGTAATGTTCCATTTTGTATGGCTGCTACTGGAGTATCTGGTGATTTGTATTGGAGTAATTTTGGAACGTATTTTTTTAGTAATCCTACGCCCATGAATACTACTATTGTGTCTGCAGTATAATCCCAGTTTACTTGTTTTTCTGTTTTTTGTGGGTCTTCGTGTCCTGTTACTAATGTTAAACTAGTAGCTATTGCTCTATGAGTTAATGGTAATCCTATTCCTGTTGCTGAACCTATTGCTGAGTTTATTCCTGATACAAACTCTACATTTATTCCTTCTTTTAGTAATGCTAGTTCTTCTTCTCCACCACGTCCAAATATGAATGGGTCACCACCTTTTAAACGTACTACTTTATCATATTTTTTTCCATATTCTATTAGTAATTCGTTTATTTCTGGTTGTTTTCTGTAGTGTTCTCCAGCACGTTTTCCAACATATACTAGTTCTGCTCCATCAGGAACATAATCTAGAAGCACGTCATTTGCTAGGCTATCATATAATACTGCTTCGGCTTGTTTTAGTATTTTTACTGCTTTTACGGTTATTAAGTCTGGGTCTCCCGGACCTGCTCCAATCATGTATACTGTCATAATAATTCTTCCTTATTTTTATTTGGTTATAATATTAATATATTTGTAGATTATTATTAATAAAATAAATATATGAAAAAGGGTTATTTGTTAAAAATAAGTTGATTATATTCAAAAAAATTGTAAAAAAAGAGTTTTAAAAGATTAGTCTAAAAAACTTTCAAAGAATTTTAAACCATCTTTTGAACGTAACAAATCTTCTACTGCTCTTTCTGGATGTGGCATTACTGCAACAACATTTCCTTCATTATTACATACACCCGTTATTGCATCCATAGAACCGTTTGGATTTCCATCTTCAAAAGTTAGAACTATCTGATCATTATCATATAGTTCTTCAAGGTTATCTGTGTAATATCTTCCTTCCTTGTGTGCTATAGGTAAATCAATTACATCATTCTTTTTGTATAGTTTTGTGAAAGGTGTTCTTGTAGTATTAACTTTTAGTTTTTTACTTTCACAAATGAATTTTGCATTTTCATTTTCTATAAACACTCCAGGAACCAGATCAATTTCTCCTAAGATTTGTGCCCCATTACAAATTCCTAAGACGGGATTGTTTTGTTTAGCAAAGTCTTTGATTGCATTGATTATTGGAGTAATTCCTGCAATTGCTCCTGCTCTCAGATAGTCCCCGTATGAAAATCCACCAGGGATGATTACTACATCCAGATTAGATAAGTCACTTTCACTCCAGTAAATATATTTAGAGTTTGCTCCAACAAGGTTTACTGCGTATTCTATGTCTCTATCACAGTTTGTACCTGGAAATCTAATAATACCTACATTTACATCGGATACGTCAGTCAATGTTATTCCTCACTAATATTTATTTCATAATCATGAATAACTGGGTTACATAATAATTTTTGACACATTTCATCTACTTGTGCTAAAGCTTCTTCCTTATTTTCTGCATTTAATGAGAATTGTATGATATTTATTGTTTTAGTATTTTCTACTTCAAAGTTTAGTAAAGCTAATGCTTTTTCTATTGTTGATGCTTCAGGATTTAACATTCCTTTTTTTAAGCTTGTTCTTACTTCAACATTATATTGCATAATCAATCATTCCTTATATGTAAAATTATATCTGTTCAACATTCCATTTTTCTTTTTCTTCATCAGATAGTACTAAGTTAACAACTTTTAAGTATGCGTCAACTACGCCTTCTTCACCTTTTCTGTAAATATCCTTATCAAAGTTTTCATAGGTTTTTGAATCCCATAATCTTGTAGTATCCGGGCTTATTTCATCACCCAGTATAATATTTCCTTCTGAATCTTTACCATATTCTAGTTTAAAGTCTACTAAAATTATTCCTCTTTCAATTAAATAATCTGATAATATTTTGTTAATTTTAAGAGTAATTTCTCTGATTTCATCCAATTCTTCCTGAGTTGCTATTTCTAATGCTTTTATTATACTATCATTTAGCATTGGATCATGATATTCATCATTTTTGTAATCAAATTGTATGATTGGTGGTTTAAGTTCTTTATTTTCCTCAAATGGGTACTTTTTAAGTAAACTACCGGTTGCAATGTTTCTACAGATTACTTCTAAAGGAATCATTTCAAGAGATTTTGTACGCATTTCATCAGTTGACAATAGTTCAATGAATTGAGTTTTAATTCCGTTTTCTTCTAATACTTTGAATAATTTAGCAGAAATTAATACATTACAGTATCCTTTTTGACTTAGTGTATCTTTTTTCTCACCATCTCCTGCTGTAATGTCGTCCCTAAATTTAATTATTACTTCATTTTCATTTTCTGATTTATAAATATCTTTAGCTTTACCTGCATAAAGTAATTCTCTATTTACGTCACTCATAATTAATTCCACGAATAATTTTTGAAAGATATAATTTTTAAAAATATAATTATATTGATATCTTTTAGTTACTATTATCTTTGTAAATGATAAGTATTATAATCTATGAATTAAATAATATATAACAATATAATAAAAATAAAATATAGACTAATAAGCTAAAAATATTTTGGTGATTATTAATGTGTGGAATTGTAGGATGTATACTAAATAAAGAAGTAGCTCCAACGATAATCGAATCAATCAAGAAATTAGAATACAGAGGATACGATTCAGTAGGCATAGCTACCCTTACAGACAAAGTGAACATTAAAAAGGGTAGTGGAAAAATTAAAGAAGTAGATGAAAAAATACACTTAACACAAGTAGATGGAAACATTGGAATAGCCCATGTAAGATGGGCAACACACGGAAATCCAACAAAAGAAAATGCACATCCACATAATAGTTGTGATAACAAAATAAGTGTAGTTCATAATGGTATAATAGAAAATTACAAAGAATTAAGAGAACAATTAGAATCAGAAGGACACGAATTTAAATCAGAAACAGATACAGAAGTTATACCACATTTAATAGAAAAATACATGAACGAAGGAAATAACTTACTACATGCCACACAAAAAACAATAGAAAAACTTGTAGGATCATATGCATTAGCAGCAATATGCATAGACGAACCAGACAAAATAATAGGTGCAAGAAAAGAAAGTCCGCTAATCGTAGGAGTATCACCAAACGGAAACTTCCTAGCATCAGACGTTCCAGCAATACTCAACGAAACCAGAGAAGTAATATACCTGGAAGATAATGAAATCATACAACTAGAAAAAGACAAAGTAACAGTGATGAACAACCAGTTAGAACCACTAGAAAAAGAGATAGTAACAATAGACTGGAATCCAGAAATGGCAGAAAAAGGTGGATATCCACATTTCATGTTAAAAGAAATCAATGAAGAACCACAAGTAATCAAAGACACACTATCAGAATCTTCAAAAATCAAGGAAATAGTATCCAAATTCAAAAACTTCAACAGAATATGCTTTGTAGCATGTGGAACAAGTTATCATGCATCACTAATTGGAGAATACCTTATAGAAACACAACTACACATACCAACAGAAGTAATATTAGCCAGCGAATTTGAATACTTCCAAAACACACTAGACGACCATACACTAGTAATATTCATAACACAAAGTGGAGAAACAGCAGACACACTAAAAGCATTGAAAACAGCTAAAAAAATATCTGAAACATTAGCCATAGTAAATGTAGTTGGAAGTAGCATAACAAGAGAAGCAGACCATGTAATATATACAAGAGCAGGACCCGAAATAGGTGTTGCAGCCACAAAAACATACCTCAGCCAACTAATATGCATATATTTACTCGTAGCACACCTTGGAGAAAATGATGAACTAATAGATAAACTATTCAAAATTGCAGATCTGGCAGAAGAATCCATACAAAGAGAAGAAAATATTAAGAAAATTGCAAAAAAATATAAAAAATCAAAAGATTTCTTCTATATAGGAAGAGGATTTAATTACCCTACAGCACTCGAAGGAGCTTTAAAACTTAAAGAAATCACATACATACACGCGGAAGGATACCCTGCAGGAGAACTAAAACATGGCCCATTAGCACTGATTGATGATGGAATTCCAGTAGTAGGAATACTTCCACCAGGACCAAGCTATCCTAAAACATACAATAATTTACAAGAAATCAGAGCAAGAGGAGCCCATATGATTATCCTCGGTTCTGAAGACGATAAACAAATTGATGATGTGGAAGATAAATTAGTGTTTAATTCAGAAATTGATGAAATAATAGCACCATTAATTTATATTATTGATTTACAATTATTATCTTACCATATTAGTGTAGAAAAAGATATTGACCCAGATAAGCCAAAGAATTTAGCAAAATCTGTGACAGTAGTATAAGTATAATAGATTTTTATGAAACAAAATACATTAGGTGGATTAGTAGTCATCCTTTTTGTCTGCATATTAGCATTCAGTTTTGGAGCAATATGTGGTACTGCCCATATTGGTGAAGAAGTAAGTAAGGAAATATTACCAACATCTTTAACCAGATCCTCTGATATTATACAGGTAATTGATGAAAAATCATTCCAACCAAGCAATATTACCGTTAAATTCCAGACAGAAACTACTGTTAAACCAGTGACAAAAAATACCACGTATAAAAATTCATCAAATACCAGTAGCAGTAATTCATCAAAGAAAACTGACTATGATGATAAAAACAATAAACAAGACAATAACGGAACTACCCGTAACAACTAACATTAATCCCCTTTACTAATTTTTTTTAAGGAAAGTTTATTTATGTTTAAAACAAGTATTACACCAAGAATTGGAGAAACAGATGCATTAAGACACATTACCAATACAGCATTACCAGTATGGTTTGAAAATGGACGAAATGAATTATTTACCATATTTAACCCAGAACATGAATTAACATATAAAAAATGGAATCTAATTCTTGTTCACATGGATTTTAATTATATTAGACAAACATATTACGGTTATGATGTAGAAATTAGAACCTATGTAACTAAGATAGGTAAAACTTCATTTACTGTTATGCAAGAAGCCTGGCAGAATGGCTTATTAAGATCTAATGGTAAATCAGTAATGGTATATTATGATTATATAAAACAGGAAAGTAAAGTTATTGAAGAAGAAATTAGAAACAAAATAAAAGAACATTACATTAGTCTTGAAGAATTAGAAGAAAAAAATAAGCAGGAAATGAAAAATAATAAGAAAACAAAAGAATTTGAGTTCATCGAATCAGATTAATTACTTTACATCTGATTTCCCATTATAAAGTTAATTATATCTTCTGCAGATGAACGATTAACTATAGACAAGTAAGGATCATCAGACTTCTTTTTAATTATCAATATATCGGAGATGTTTCCTTCCTTAATACTTATATCCTTACCTAAAATTTTAAATCCATTTATGGTTGCCATCTTAAGAATATCATAGGCAGTTATTTTATTTTTATATGACCCTCGCACGGCTTTAAGTGCATATTCCATTTCTCTGAACATGTCTGGTTGATTAAACATTACATTATCTGTTCCTAATGCTACATCTATATCATTTTCTACATATGCACTGATTGGTGGCACTCCTACTGATAGCATTCCATTTGATCTTGGACATGCCACTATCACCGGACTTGTTGCATCCATTAATTCCAAATCCTGTAGTATTGGATGTGTTGCATGTACAAGTGTGGTGAATCCTGCTTTTAGTGCTCGTTCTATTTCTGTTTGATTTGTTAGTTGTACTGATTGTTCTTGAAGCTCATAATACTCTGCTACATGTATTACTGCAAGTTTATCTTCTTGGTTACATACTTCTGCTATTTGTAGCATTACTTCAGGGTCCACATCTTGTACTCCACTTAATCCTATACCATCACAGTGTTGTAATAATTCCCTTGTAATTAGTCTTATTTCTTCTAGTGAAGTATTTGGATCATAGTATTTTTCACTTCTTCCAAGTATACATGCATTTATAGGAAGGTCATATATTGCTTGTTTTAGAAGTTCTATACCTTTTATTCCCCCTTCCCGGAAGTCTATAAAGGTGGATGTTCCGGAGTAAAGCATTTCTTTTGCTGTTTCGTGCATAGAATTAATTAATTCCGTATCTGATGCTTTAGCTAATATTTGATGTTTTAGTCCATGAGGTGGTTCTACTAATTCCTTTATTGATAAACCATCACCTACATCACGTGATATAGAGTCACCGATATGAATATGAGCATTTATAAAGGCAGGTGTAACAATACAATTTGTAGCATCAATAATTTCACCCTCTTCATAATTAGGTGACAATTTAATTATTCGTCCATCATCATTAATTATAACATTTGTTTCAACAGGTTTCAAATTATGACCCATCAACACTAAACCATTCTTAATAGTAATCATAAAAAAATCATCCCCCAAAAAAAAATAATAAATAATCTCAAACCCCTGGAATAAATAAACAAATCCCAAGAAATAACTTAATTCTATATATATCCATATTCCTATAAATGTTTATTTAAAGATTAAGGAATAACTACTAACTAAACAAAATCAATATCCCCCTCAAAGTTATTACTAAAAAAATAAGGTTATTACTTCTTTTATTTAAGTTCTATTTTTAAAAATAAACCATTCAAATTATTAAAGAAAAAAATTATTTAAGAATTGAAAAAAAATAGAAGAAGAAAGTTAAATATTATTACAATGGTTTTAAATCAGGACCTTTTAATTAAATTTTGTTTATCTAAACTAAATAAGATCCTGTTTAATCTTTAACTGTCAATATGCTTGTATTTACTTTATTACCTGATAAATAACGTCCACCAGAATATGTGACAGTAATTTGATAATTTTTTGCTTTTAATGTTTCTGGAATTACATAGTTAAAAATTACAGTTCCGTTTGTTATATTTTGAATAAATGGTTTACCATTTAATTTTACAGTTTTACCATTTAATTTGAATCCTACTGTTCCTTTAACAGCAACTATATTGGTTTTTTTTCCACGAATATTTACAATTAATTTAATTGATTGATTTTTATAACCCGTAATATTTTTTGATGTAATTATAGATTCCTGTGATTCAATAGTGAATGTTTTATTTAATTCACTACGTTGATAATTTTTATTTCCTACATATACATATGTTATAATATAATTTTTTGCTTGATATCCAGGAACTGTGAATGTATAACTAAATTTAGAATTTTTTAATGTTATATTTGAGTTAAATGTTTTTCCATTTAATTTAAGGACAATTCGCCCATCTTTAATGGAATTATTATTTATGTCCAGGACACTTCCAGTAATGTTGATTGTTTGACCTGCAAATACTCTTAAGTTATCTGCTATTATTTTTGTTGGTTTTGGCATTACTGTTAGAATTGCTTTAATTTCTGATCTAATTAAATTATTATTTTCTGTGTATACGTAGGTAATAGTATAATTTTTAGCACTGAAATTATTTGGAATATTGTATGTGTATTCGAAAGAATTTGAAGTATCTGGACGAAGATCTGATTTAATGGTTTTTCCATTTAATTTAATTATAACCCGACCATTATTAATAGGAATATATAATTCATCAGTAACATATCCTTTAAATGTTATGTTTTGTCCAGCATAGCAATTTATAGAATTTCCATATATTGTATGTAAAAATTGAATATCATCTTTTAGTATTATATTTACATATGAAGAATAATTATATTCATTATTATTAATATCATGATAAACAAAGTTGAAAAATGTTAACCATGGATAATAATCCCTATCCCAATCATAATCTTTTTCATTAATTGTAAAATTAATCTTACAAATTCCATTTTTTACTTCATATTTTCCAATTGTTACTGTTTTAAGTTCTACTGACTTGTAATTCGCATCAGGATAACTAAAATTGAATGTAATATAACCTGATTTATTCAATATTTCATCATCATCGTTCTTTATATATAAAGTTACCTCATTATTTACATCTGTTTGATAATAATTTTTTAAATCACTGCAAATATTTATTATCTCATTATCCAAAGTACTATTTTCTGATTTAATCAATACATTATTTTTTTTAGTTAAAGTATCTTCCTTTTTTTGGAAATTATTTATTGAATCATTTACAACCACATTATTCTTTTTATTTTGCATTCCAATATCCGTTAATTCAGAAATATCATTTTCAGAATATATTTTGTTGTCTTGATCTGATATTATATTATTTACATTTTTATGTGTAAATAAGGAATTACCAGTACTTAATTGTGTTGACTCATTTATTTCCGTTGCATTAACTAAACTTAAAAAAAATAAAATAAACACAATAAAAGTCAAAAATTTTACAAATTTGATAAGAATACCTCCATTAAAACCAATACAATAAATCAAATGATATTAATAAATAATTATAAATAATTATTAATTATCTGATGATTTACTAGAATTATAAAAATAATTCAGTATTATTTATGAATATTATTATTATTTATATTTTAATACTATTTTTAGAAAATAATGAAAAATAATGAAAAATAATGAAAAATAATTTAAATCAAATAAATAATATTTAAAAAAAAAATAATATAAAAAAATAGATAATGTCCAAATATGGTAAACCCATAACTTATATAAATTTTTCACATTACCATTAATTATAACATTGTTTCAACAGGTTTCAAATTATGACCCATCAACACTAAACCATTCTTAATAGTAATCATGAAAAAAAATCATCCCCCAAAAAAAATATAAATAATCTCAAATCCCTGGAATAAATAAAAAAAAATCCCAAGAAATAACTTAATCGAAGAATTCCGATATTAATAAATAAAAATTAGAGATTTCATATACAAACCATTTAATCATAAATTCATATCACATAGTACAACATAGAAAATTACTACAAAAAAAGTGTTTCAAATAGTATATCTAAAAAAATAATAAAAAAAAGAATTGAAGTTTGTTATGGTTTAATTATTCTGCATATTCATTTAATGATTTTACAGTTAATTCACCATTACTTGCTTCTTCTATTGCGTTTAGTACTGCGTTAGCTGCTGCTATGGTGGTTACGTAAGGTATTCCTAGTTCTACTCCTAATCTTCGGATTGTATATCCATCGTCTGCGGATTGTTTTCCTGTTGGTGTGTTGATGACAAATGCTACTTCACCATTTAGCATTGCATCACGAATGTTTGGAGATCCTTGGCTTACTTTTCTAATTACTTCTATATCCACATCTGGTGCTGCTTCTGCAGTTCCTTTGGTTGCTATTAAATCAAATCCTAATTCTTTTGCTTTTTTAGCTATTGGTGCTATTTTTGGTTTATCTAAATCACATACACTTAGGAATATTTTTCCTTGTGTTGGTAAGTTATTACTTGCAGATAATTGTGATTTATAGTAAGCTAGTCCGAAGTTTTTATCTATACCCATTGTTTCTCCAGTGGATTTCATTTCTGGTCCCAGTACTGCATCTGAGTCTGGTATTTTGAGGAATGGGAATACTGATTCTTTTACTGCTACGTGTTTGATGTCTGCATAGTTGACTAGGTTAAAGTCTGATAGTTTTGATCCTAACATTATTTTTGAAGCTATTTTTGCTATAGGTATTCCTATTGCTTTACTTACGAATGGTACTGTACGGCTTGCTCTTGGGTTTGCTTCGATGATGTATAATTTAGGTTCTGGTCCGTTTTTAATAGCATATTGGATGTTTATTAATCCTATTACTCCTAATTTTAATGCTAGTTTTCTTGTGTATTCTTCTACTTGTTTGATTATTTCTGATGGTACTGATTGTGGTGGGATTACACATGCGGAATCTCCTGAGTGTATTCCTGCTTCTTCTATGTGTTCCATTATTCCACATACATATACATCTTCTCCATCACATAATGCATCTACATCTAGTTCTATGGAGTCTTCTAGGAATTTGTCGACTAGTATTGGGTGTTCTTTGGATACTTTTACTGCTTCTTTCATATATTCTTCTAGTTCAGCATCGTCATAGACTATTTCCATTGCTCGTCCACCAAGCACGTATGATGGTCTTACTAGTACTGGGAATCCTATGGAGTGTGCTGCTTCTCTTGCTTCGTCTAATGAGTTTGCTATTCCATAGTCTGCTTGTGGTATTCCTAATTCGTTTAATACTTCTGTGAATTGTTCTCTGTCTTCTACCATGTCGATACTTTCGAATGGTGTTCCTAGTATTTTTATTCCTGCTTTGTTAAGATCTTCTGCGAGGTTGATTGATGTTTGTCCACCAAATTGTACTATTACTCCGTCTGGTTTTTCTTGTTCTAATACTGCTAGTACGTCTTCTTTGGTTAATGGTTCGAAGTATAATCTGTCTGAAATGTCGTAATCAGTACTTACTGTTTCGGGGTTATTGTTTATAAGTATTGTTTCTACATTTTCATCTTTTAATGCTAATGCTGCATGTACACAACAGTAATCGAATTCTATTCCTTGACCTATTCTTATTGGTCCTGCTCCTAGAACTGCTATTTTTTTGTTGTTGCTTGTTTTCATTTGTGATGGTGAATCGTATGTTCCGTAGTAGTATGGTGTTTTTGCTTCAAATTCTGCTGCACATGTATCTACCATTTTATATTCTGGTGTGATTTCTAATTCGTGTCGTGCTTGTGATACTTCATCTTCTGTTATTTCTAGTAGTTGTCCTATACGTTTATCGGAGAATCCGTATTGTTTAATTTTTCGTAATTGTTTAGCATCTTTTAGTATTGTTGTTCCTTGTTTTTGTATTTCTTCTTCACATTCTACTATGTTTTTGATTTTGTTTAAGAAGAATGGGCTGATTTTGGTTATGTCTGCTAATTCTTGTATGTCTCTTCCATCTTTTATTGCGGAGTATATATGGAACATTCTTTTATCTGTTGCATGTTCTAGTTCATAATCTGTGTATTCCATGTATTCGAATGCTTCTTGATCAATGTCTAGTGAACGGATTGATTTTTGTAATGCTTCTTCTATTGTTCTTCCAATAGACATTACTTCTCCGGTTGATTGCATTTGTACTCCAAGTTCTCCTGAACTGGTTTTGAATTTGTCAAATGGCCATCTTGGTACTTTTGCTATTACATAGTCTACTGCTGGTTCAAATGATGCTGGTGTTTCTTTTGTAATGTCATTTTTTATTTCATCAAGTGTCATTCCTAATGCGATTTTTGATGATACTTTTGCAATGGAATATCCGGTTGCTTTACTTGCTAATGCACTACTTCTACTTACCCTCGGGTTTACTTCGATTACTTTGTATTCTCTTGTTTCTGGGTGTAATGCGAATTGGATGTTACATCCACCTTGTATTCCTAGTGCTCTGATTATTTTTATGGATGCATTTCTTAGTTTTTGGTTATCTTCATCGGATAATGTTTGTGTTGGTGCTACTACGATACTTTCTCCTGTGTGGATTCCCATTGCATCTATGTTTTCCATGTTACATACTATGATACATGAGTCGTTTTTATCACGCATTACTTCGTATTCTATTTCTTGCCATCCTAGAACAGATTCGTCTATGAGTACTTGGTCGTTGAAACTCATGTCTAATCCATGGAGTACTATTTCTTCAAATTCCTTTTTGTTGTTAGCTATTCCTCCACCGGTTCCTCCGAGTGTGAATCCTGGTCTGACTATTACTGGGTATCCTATGTCTTCAACTGCTTTAAATGCTTCTTCTAATGAGTTTACTGCATGACATTTTGGGATTGGTTCGTTTAATCTGTCCATAAATTCTGCGAATAAGTCTCTGTCTTCTACGTCTTTGATGGTTTGGATTGGTGAACCGATTACTTTTACTCCTTCAAGGGCTCCCATTTTGTCCAGGTCAACTGCTATGTTTAATCCTGTTTGTCCTCCCATTGTTGGAAGTATTGCATCAACTTTTTCTTTTTCTATGATTTTTGCAACCATTTCAGCAGTTAATGGTTCTACGTATACTTTATCTGCTGATTCTATGTCTGTTTGTATTGTTGCTGGATTACTGTTTACAAGTACTGTTTCGATGTTTTCTTCACGTAATGATTTACATGCTTGTGAACCTGAATAATCGAATTCAGCTGCTTGTCCTATTTGGATAGGTCCTGATCCAATAATTAATACTTTTTTAATATCTTTATCCTTTGGCATATTTATTAACTCCTCAAAAAAATAGTTTTAGTTTTTATTTCCCCTTATATTCTTTAATAGCGTTTACAAAATTGTCAAAGAACACTTTAGAATCGTGTGGTCCTGGTCCAGCTTCTGGATGGTATTGAATACATTTTATTGGTAATTTTTTATGTGTAATTGCTTCTGGTGTTCCATCATTTAAGTTTATTTGAGTAATTTCCAGGTCTGTGTCATCAAGACTTTCTGGATCAATTGAGAAGCTGTGATTTTGTGATGTCATGTATACTCTTCCAGTATCTAAGTGTTTTACTGGCTGATTTGAGCCTCTGTGACCAAATTTCATTTTATATATTTTTGCACCATATGCTAGTGCGATTATTTGTTGACCTAAACAAATTCCTGCTACTGGCATTTTTTCTGCAACTTCTTTTATTGTGTCCTGAATATTATCCACGTTTTCTGGATTTCCAGGTCCACTTGATACTAGTACTCCATCAACATCCATATCAAATATTTCTTGTGCACTTGTTGAAGCAGGAACTAATGTTACTCCAACATCTTGTGCTACTAAATGGTCAATGATGTTCTTTTTAACTCCACAATCCAATACGGCTACATTGTATTCTTTTCTTTCTTGAATAACTTTAGGTTCTTTTACTGTTACTTGTTCTACTAGTTTCATGTCTTCTAGATGTGGTTGTTCTTCTAGTATTTTAAGTAATTCTTCATCAGTTATTTCTGTATTTGCAACAACTGCTTTCATTGAACCTAATTCTCTGATTTTTAGTGTTAAAGCTCTTGTGTCTATTCCACTGATTCCTGGAACATCGTTTTCTTCTAAAAATTCAGATAATGTTTTTTCTGATTTTGGATGACAAGGTTCTTTACATACTTGTCGTACCACATATGCTTCGGCTTTAATATCTTCTGACTGATACCAATCAGATGATACTCCATAATTTCCTTCTAATGGGTATGTTGACATTAATATTTGTCCTTTGA
Source organism: uncultured Methanosphaera sp. (assembly GCA_946537725.1). Classification (GTDB taxonomy): domain Archaea; phylum Methanobacteriota; class Methanobacteria; order Methanobacteriales; family Methanobacteriaceae; genus Methanosphaera. The sequence goes on along the minus strand of CAMNFZ010000005.1, from coordinate 16,507 downwards.
ATGAAGGATCTGTTAATGCTGCAACATAACCGGTCATTGATGTTGAAAATACAATTTCTCCAGCTTTAACTGTTTCTGCTCCGAAACCTTCACCTTCTAAAATTGTACCATCTTCCAACGCTAATTTTGCAGTTCTTACCACTTTTTAACCCCGATTAATTTTTAATAAGTTTACTGTTATTAAATAACTAGCATTATTTAATTGTTTAAAGATAACGAACAAGAAAAAATATATTTTAATATAAAACATGAATAAAATTTTATTGAATAAAATATTATATTTTATCCACTAATTTACGAAATAACTATCATATAAGATTTATATTAAATTAATAAATTTTATTAAAAATATTTTAAGCAATAAAAGAGTTTATATAAATTTTATTACTATCAAAATTTTAATTATTTTACAAGTTCATTCCTAATAATAATATATTGTAGTTAATAATAAAAAAAAGTTACGAAAAAATAAACAAAATTTAGATTAATTAATTAATTTTTGATATTGCATTATAAATGCATTCTCGCCATCACTATAATAATTATCTTCTTCACGAATAGTTACAAAACCATGTTTAACATAAAAATTAATTGCTCGTACATTAGATTTTCTAACTTCTAAACTTACAGTGAATATATTGTTAGATTCTAATATGCTGATACTTTTCTCCAATAATAAAGAACCAACCTGCATATCCCTAAAATGTGAACCCACGGCAAGAGCAATGATATGACCTATACCCTCTTTTATCCAGAAAATATTATAACCTACAACATGTCTGCCAACTTCAGCCACTATAAATCCTGCACCATGTTCATGTAATTGTATTATAACATCAACAGGATATGGGTCAGGAAATGCCTCATATTCTATTGCTAATACATCATCCAAATCGGCAGGTTCAAATTTTCTGATAATCATAACAAATACTCTTATTAATTATTTCACTATTTAAATCTATTACCTTAATTTAATTAATAGTTTATCAAAAAATTATTTTATAAATAGAAAAAAATTTTTACTTACTTCTAATAAATAAATAATTATATAACTAAAAACTATTAGTGACATCAATGAGCAATATATGGTCTAGTTTTACAGAATATATTATAAATAATTATAGCAATAGCAAAAAGATTGTAGAAGTGGGTGTTGGAAGAATATTAGAACCAAGTAACATATTAAAAGAGACTCTTAACAGTACAGTAATAAACCTTGTTGATATTCATCCCGCAAATGATGAGATTATACAAGAAGACATATACCAACCAACTGATGAAATCTATGAATATGCAAACCTAATTTATTCAATAAGACCCCCAGAAGAATTACAGGAAGCTATTGTTAATCTTGGAATTAAATATAATGCAAATATTATTATTAAACCATTGTTTACTGAAGAAATAAATGTTAACCTTCAGAACAAACTAAAATTAGTTAATTACAAGAAAACTGCTTTTTATGAATACAAGAGGAAAAAACATGACAAGTAACCAAATAAATGAAATATTTAAAGAATATGACACTTCAATAAATGGTTTAACACACAAAGAAGCAGAAGAAAGAATTAGTATTTATGGAAAAAATGCACTAGTTGAAAAGGAAAAAGAAAGCGAACTTAAAAAATTTCTACTTCAATTCACAGAACCATTAACAATTCTACTGATTATAGCCGGAATAATCTCATTACTAATTAATGACATTATAGATGCAGGAGTAATATTCTTTGTAGTAATATTAAATGCAGTGATGGGCTACAGACAAGAAAACAAAGCAGAAAATGCCATGGAAAAACTTAAATCAATGTCAACAAAAACTACCATGGTTTTAAGAGATGGAAAAAAAGAGGAAATAGAAACCGAGAACATTACAATAGGTGATGTAATTATCCTTGAAGAAGGAGACAATATTCCCGCTGATTTAAAACTTGTGGAAACCTATAATTTTAAAGTTGATGAATCATCACTTACTGGCGAATCATTACCTGTAACAAAAAATATTGAAGAAGATAATCTTACATACATGAATACCACAGTATCCAAGGGAAGAGCACTGGGTATTGTGTCAAACATTGGTATGAAAACCAAGATGGGTGAAATTGCATCAATTATCCAAGAAGATAGTGGTAAAACACCCCTTGAAATTAAAATAGAGAAACTAAGTAAAACTCTCAGTTTATTTTCACTCGTAATTTGTATTTTAATATTTATCCTGGAAATTGTTCAGGGAATTCCTATTGCCAATACTTTTATGACTGCAGTTAGTTTAGCTGTTGCTGCAATTCCTGAAGGTTTACCTGCAATATTAACTTTAACACTTGCATTAGGTATGCAAAAAATGGCAGGGAATAAAGCAATTATTCGTAAATTACTGGCCGTAGAAACTCTTGGTTCCTGTTCAGTAATTTGTAGTGATAAAACTGGTACATTAACCATGAACCAATTAACAGTTACAGATGATTTTATATACAATCAGGAAATGACCTATACTATTGCACAATTATGTAATAATGCAAGAATAACCAATGAAAAAAGATTAGGTGATCCAACAGATGTTTCAATATTAGAATATGGATTAAAAAATGGTACTGATATTCAAAATGAACGTTTATATGAGATTCCATTAGATAGTTCTAGAAAAAGAATGACAACTATCAACAATATTAATTCAGAAGAGTATGTGTTAGTTAAAGGTGCTCCTGAAATATTAATCAATAAATGTAAATATATTGATGATAATGGAAACATTAGAGAAATAACTGATAACGATATTGAAGTTATGCGTAGTCAGGTAACAGAATTCACATCAAATGCATTACGTGTTATAATGTTTGCATATAAAACAATAGATGACTATACATATTATTCCATTAATGAATTGGAAGATGAACTGATAATTACAGGTATTGTGGGTATGATTGATCCACCTAGACCAGGAGTTAAAGAAGCTATTAGTACATGTAAATCTGCAGGAATTACTGTAAAAATGATTACAGGTGACCATAAGAATACTGCTTCAGCAATTGCAAAACAAATAGAAATTGATAATGCAGAAACTGTTTTAACAGGACCTGAATTAGAAAAAATGAGTGAAGACGAATTAAATGATGCAGTCAATAAAGTAAATGTGTTTGCAAGAGTATTTCCTGAACAAAAAGTTAGAATTGTAAAAGCATTAAAAAATAATGATGAAATTGTTTCCATGACCGGTGATGGTGTAAATGATGCACCTGCACTTACAAGTGCAAATATTGGTGTAAGTATGGGTTCAGGTACGGATGTAGCTAAAGAATCCAGTGACATGATCCTGGAAGATGATAACTTTTCAACAATTATTTATGCCATAAAAGAAGGAAGAACAATATATTCCAATATTAAACGTTTCATTAAGTTCCAGTTATCAACAAATATTGCAGCTATACTTACAATTCTTGTATCCTCCGTTCTTGTAGTGCCATTACCATTTAATCCTGTGCAACTGTTATGGATAAATATTATAATGGATGGTCCACCAGCACAATCATTAGGTGTTGAAGCTAGTGACAAAGATATAATGAATATTCCTCCGAGTGATGAAAATATTTTATCAAAGGATAATCTATTACACATCACATTAATTGGAATCGTAATGGCAATAGGTACAATAGGCTTATATTTATATGAACTATCTATTGGAACACCACAGTTACTGGCAAGTAGTATTGCATTTTGTGTATTTGTGATGTATCAATTATTTAATGTGTTTAACTGTAGATCAAATAGTAATAAAAGTAATAAAACATTGATTATTGCAGTTTGTGCATCATTCATATTACAGTTATGTGCAATTTATATTCCATTATTACAGAATATATTCCATACTACAACAATACCTTTAGAAAATTGGGTGTTGATAATAATAGTAGCGTTAACAATATTAATTGCAGAAAAAATAATTAGAAGATTTGAAAATGCAATAATTTAATATTGTTTTTTCTTTTTATATTTTTATTGATTCTATTTCTTCATCGGCAACGAATGATAATTGCTTGTTTTTTAATTTTCTTTGTTTATTTACTTTGATAATGATTTTATCTTCTTCTATTTCCCAGGTTAATGTATCGTCTAAGGATATGTTTAATGTTTCTATAATTTCATCTGGTATGTTAACTTGATAATCTTTATGTATATTTGTTTTTTTCATTTGTAATCACTAATTATTATATTAAAAGTTTAGATATATTAAGATATATTCAAAAAAGGTGTAATTTATTCAATATTCCTTGAAATAAAATGATGTTAATCTTACATGCGAAAATAGATAATTATTAAATAGTGAAATGATTATTTAACATCAAATTAACCCTAATAAAAATAATAATTTTATCCTGTATTTTTTAAACATATAATTGGATAGTAAACTATACTCCATAATCATCTGATTATTTTTAGAAAAAAAATAGAGAAAAAGGAAATTATTAAACCATTTCCATTATCTGGGGCATTGCATATGCTTCTATTAACTGGGAAGTTATAAATGTTTCTATGAATCCTGCAATAACTAGCAATATTATTACTATGAAAATTGTTATTATTGCATCTTTAATTAGATATTGGGATTCATTTATTTGTTCTTTAATTGTAGTTTTTCTACTGATTATACCTTTAATTACTTTTAGTTCTGTTTTAAATAACATTATTGCACCAGCTAATGCAAATATACTTGAAGGTATTTCAAATATACCATGAGGTAAAATTCCATATAAAATTACTTCAAATGGCCATGAAAGGAATATACTGAAGAAATTATATGCATTAAGTGCAGAAATTAATAATGAAGGTATAAAAAAGAATAATCCCCCAATTAAACATGTTAAATCTTGAATTATATTATGGACAGTTAAAGCAATAAATGTGTTTACTGAAAAATCTGGATTAACACCAGGAATTGACGAGTTTACCTCATTTTTTGCAAAATCTGCTGATTTAACATTTAAATTTGTAATTACACTTAATCCACCAAGTGATACTAACAATCCACCTAATAATACAAAGAGTATTATTGCTATTAAGAATATTTTTTTATTCTTAGCAAAATACCCTTTAAGATAATCTTTTTAAATATATCTTTTAAATCTAGTGACATTTTATTCACCATGTTTTATTAATTAAGTTTTTAAAATAATTATTTTATAAAATCTTTTAAGTATTTCTATTAATTTATTATATAATTATTTACTTTAAGTATTTAAGATAATTAATTAATTATTTCAAAGGGAATGTTTTATTATTGTTTAAACTTTCTGATATTATTTTTCAAAAAAGGTTTACATAAATAGTATTAATTATATTGAATAAAAAAATTATTAGATATTAAAATAAAATGTTTGGAGGAATAAAATGAGATATATGGTGATGTCTGGTACATCTGATGCAACAAAAGTTATTGAATTTTTAAGTCAAGATGAAAATAATTACATTTTAGCAACAACAGTTACTGATTATGGTGGAAAAATAGCAGAATCTGCAGGTGCAACTGAAGTTATTACAAAAGCATTGAAAGAAGAAGATTTTATAAATGTTATCAAAGAAAAAAATATTGAAATACTAATCGATGCCACACACCCCTTTGCTGCAGTAGCTACTGAAACAGCAATCGAAAGCTCTGAAAAAGCCGGAATAAAATATATAAGATATGAAAGAGCTTCAACAATATTACCAGAATCAGAATTAATACATTATGTTGATTCATTCCCTGAAGGAGCAAATAAGGCAAAAGAATTACTTGGAGATGAAAAAAGACTTATGCATTTAGCAGGAGTACTGAACTTACATACTATTACAGAAACACTTAATCCAGAACAAGTAGTTCCTCGTGTTCTTCCAAATAATTTCAGTATTTCAAAAACATTAGAAACTGGAGTACCTGCCAGTAACATTATTGCCATGCAAGGAACTTATTCCAAAGAGTTTAATATGTCAATTATGAAAGAGTATGACATTAGTGCTATAATTACTAAAGAAAGCGGAGAAAGTGGTGGTGCTGAGAACAAGATTAATGCTGCTCTTGAATTAGGTATTCCAGTAATTATTATTACAAGACCTAAAGTAAATAAATTAGATGAACATATTATGGTTCGTTCTATTGATGAACTATCCAAAATATTATAAGAAATAGTGTGAATTGGGAGTTTATTTTAAAATAGCCTCAGTTCGCCCATCATTCATCATCAGTTCAGAGCTCATAGGGTTCATCATTGGCCATTCTATTTTTTTAAAAAAAAAGGATAGTTGGAAAAAATGCTTAGTTATACATTACTCCAGCTACTGCTTTTTCTTGATTTTTATTTTTGTTCATAACTTTGTCTAATGCATCTTCAAAGTTTTTAGCTGAAACACTATAATGTTCTTCTCTTATTGCGAACATTCCTGCTTCAGTACATATTGATTTAAGATCTGCACCAGATGCTGATTTTGCATTTGCTGCTATAGTTCTTAAATCTACATCAGAGTCAAGTGTCATGTTTTTAGTATGAATTTTAAGGATTTCTAGTTTTCCTTCATCATCTGGTACTGGTACCTCTATTATACGGTCAAATCTTCCAGGACGTATTAATGCTGGGTCTAATATGTCTGGCCTATTTGTAGCTGCTATTATACCAACATTTCCTCTTGATTCAAATCCATCCATTTCAGCTAGTAATTGCATGAGTGTTCTTTGTACTTCACGATCTCCACTTGTTGAACCTTGTAATCTTTTTGCTGCAATTGCATCAATTTCATCTATGAAAATGATTGCTGGTGATTTTTCTTTTGCTAATTCAAAGACGCCACGTACTAATCTTGAACCTTCACCAATATATTTTTTTACAAATTCTGAAGCTACTATTTTTATGAATGTTGCGTTGGTTTCGTGTGCTACTGCTTTTGCAAGTAATGTTTTTCCTGTTCCTGGTGGTCCGTAGAATAGTACTCCTTTTGGTGGTGTTATACCTACATCTTCGAATATTTTCGGATTTTTAAGTGGAAGTTCTACTGTTTCTATTGTTTCTCTAATTTGTTCTTTTAATCCACCTATTTTATCATAAGAAATATCCGGTGCTTCATCAATTTCCATTCCAGATACTAATGGATCTTTTTCTGAAGTTAATATGTCAACTATACTGAATGTTTGTTGATTTAATGCTACTCTTGAACCAATTTCTATTTTATTTGAATCTTTATCTGCATATTTTAGTAAAAATGATGGTCCGGTCGTACTTTTTACAACTACCTGGTTATCTTCCAATATTTCAGATATTGTAGCTAATACCAGAGGTGGTGTTCTAAAACGACTGATTTCACTTTTTAATGATTTAACTTCACGATCTAATCTTAAGTTTTCATTTTCAAGTAAGACTTTATCTTTTTCTAATTTTCTTACTTCCCAAGTTAAGTTACGTTCAATTGTTTCATGTTTATCTAAGAGACTAGATAATTCTACATCTTCATTTTCTTGAACATTAGTACCGAATCGTGATTCTTCCATGAGTTTACCTCCTTTTCTCTCTTTAATGTTTTATTAGAATCATTTTTCTAAAAATTTTTTATTTTTACCAAATCTTTTATTACATATTTTTATATTCTTAATCACTACATTAATATTTTTAGTAACATCTTATTATTAAATGATTTGTATTATAATAAAAGACACATAAAAAAAAATAGTATAAATATATTGAAACTATCCAAGATTAAAAAGTTAAAAAATATTTATAATCAATAGAAAATATGAAAAGAATATTTTAAGAACAAAATATAGATAATAATATAATAAAGAAACTAAGTGAATAAAATGAACTGTGAAATATGTGGAATTGAAATAAAAGGTGAACCTTATAAAACTAAAATTGATAATTCTGTAATGGCAACATGCAAAGAATGCTCAAGATATGGGAAAGTACAAAGTAAACCTCAGCCACCAAAACCAAAATCTCCAAAAAGAAGAATAGTTAACAATGCTCCAAGACAGAATAATAATAAAAAAGTTTACTCTAGAAGAAGCAAAGAAGAAGACTTTGAAATCGTTGAAGATTATGCTAAAATAATTAGACAAAAAAGAGAAATACGTGGATTAACACAGAAAGAATTTGGAGCACAACTATATGAAAGAGAATCCGTTGTGCATAAAATTGAACAAGGAAAAATGGTTCCAGACATAAAATTAGCTCGAAAAATCGAAAAACTGTTAAATGTAACAATTATTGAAGAATTAAACTCCGATGAAAAAGAATTCTTAGATCCTAGACAATTCAAGGAAGCAACAATCGGAGATATTGCTATTATAAAAAGAAAATAATAAAAAAAAATGAAACTATTTTTTCTCTTTCTTATTTTTTGAAGAATAATAACCATCAAATACTTTAGCCTTATTATACTCTTTTAATAAACCTTTATATTCAGGATATTCTTCACTCACAACAATAACATGAGCAGGTGGGTGAATTTTTCTAATACTTAATATACTATCAGTAGTGTTTTCATCAACTTTAACTAAAACAGCAACTTTAATATCATTTCTAGGCTCCTGTTTAATAACTCTTTTAGTAACATCAAAAATTTTATCTAAAGAAACTGTTTTAGGTTTACCTACAATAGACAGTTTTGCATGTCTTTCTAAATCTGCCAAACAATTTAAAGCTTTTTTTTTATTCATTGCTCTGATTAAAATTAATGCCATAAAAAAACTCCTTAAAAATAAATAAAAAAAATAGAGAAGACTAACGTCTTCTGAAGAATGATTTTATCAAGGTACTTCTGAATAATGCTAACAATATTAATAATATACCTATTACTGTTTGAATATTACCTAAAACATTAAATATTTGGGAATCAATAGGTAAATTCCATTGAGGAGCTGTTCTACCATTAGATACTGAAGTATAATATACTCCTACTGCTTTAATATTTTCTTTTACGTTCAAATCAGAAGTACTTATATGTTCTACTCCTACCAGTGTTCCACTATCTATAGCTCTATTAATTGAAGCAGTTATTTTAACTGGATCATAACCATTACGTGTAACAGATGCAGATACCACATCCGAAGTTGCCTCTGATAAACCTTTCTTATCAGAACCATATACTGAAACGGAAGGATTATCACTTGAAACAGTAATAGCACTACGTAGTGCATCATAAGCATATATTGTTGTTAATGGACTTCCATCAACTGGTGAAACTTGATAATTATTAGCTTCTGGGAATCCAATACTCCAACCAGTACTACTTACTTTACTGTATGGTTTATCCATTTCATACCCTTTTGTGTTTAATTGTTCCGGAGTAAACATATCACCAGTAGTGACACCAGAAACTAGATTTATTGCACCACCACCACGGTTTTCACCAGAATCTTTTGCAACTTCTTCAAATGCTTTTGAAACAATAGTGGTAGCTGGGTAACCGTCACGTATCATTTTACCCATGTTCATAGCGGTTTGTAATCTTACACGATCAGCAGTTCCACTTTTAGGGTTTCCTTCAGAATTACGGAGGTGTATTATTGCACCTCTTGTTCCTGCAGGAACTGATGCTATTCCACCACTAGCTGGTTGTACTTTAATTCCACTGCTATTATCTACTGTAACAACATATACGTCAAAATCTCCACCTACTGCTATCCCACTTGTTGGATTAACAGCCATAAGACGGATTCCTTCAAATCCTGGAGCTACACTAACTACCTGTTCAGGCGTTCCATTAGCCTGTAATTGAGTTAAAGCACTTATAATAGCTGCTACACGAACATCTGAAGTACCTTCACCCCCTGATAGTAATGCCATTTTATGTTCCTGTGAAAATATAAAAGTTGACTGGAACATGTTGGATGCAAAGGATTGACTTCCTGCTGCACAACCATTGGGATCTTGTCCTGATGGATCTGTAATAACGGCTACATTCATTGTTGCACTAGCTACAGATGAAAATATCATCAAGATTAACAAGAACATGGATAATTTGGTTAATTTTGATTTTCTTATCATTGTATCACCAATTATTTTTCAACATTTGCAGAAGCTGATGTTGCATTTGATGTAGTGTGATTTTGTACTTTTACTTTAATTACTGAAAAATCTTCTACAACATTGACAACCACATTTCCAGTAGTTGAATCTACTTGAACATCCACCACATTAATAGGTGCTATGGATGTACCAGGTATTGTGGATTGTTTTACAAATTCCTGTGCATTCTGTATTGCATCAGACAGTAATAATTGTCTTTGAGAAGTAATTAAAGTGTTTCCCTTAATATAACTTCCTTCCCTAAATCCTGCTGCGTAAACATTTGCCTTAATTGAAGATGTTGGAATTATATCATTTCCTTTAACCATTACTCCAGCTATAGGAACACCATCTTCTACACTATCTGATGATGCAAAGGCCACATAAGTCATTGCACGACCCGATAATATTAAAACAAATGCTAATATTAAAATGATTAAAGTGTCTCTTCTAATTTTAATAAACAAATTTTCACCCCAACCTTTATTAAATATTTGTTCTAATTTAAAACAGTATTAATTCCCTAAATGTTTTAAATATTAAATTCTATCATTATATACTATATATATTATTTAATTATCATAATATTTATTTTTTAATAATTATAATATGCTGAAAAAATAATAATAAAAAAGAGAGAATTATAATCTTAATTCATTCTTAAGAATATTCTTGAATTTTAATGATGCTTCACCAGTACATAAAATTAAATCTGCATCAATAGTCTTAGCTTTATTGACTCCTGCCAATAATTGCTCTGATGTTGCTCCCAAAGTTCCCTCTTTATTGCCTTCAGGCATATTATCAGGTAATACAATTTTATCCGAATATTTTTCTTCTGATAATAATTTTTTAGCAATTATATATGAGTTGTGTGAAGCTGGAACTACAAAATCTGCATATTCAAGTGATCTTTCCATTATTTCTAAATCAGCAGTTATACCTGATTCTGAGGATATTGAGACCACATTAATTACTGTAGGGTAGGTATTTTTTAATTCTTTAAGGATTGTAGTAATACCTGCAGGATTATGAGCATAATCAATCATGACTTCTTTATTGTTGTAAACTCCTAATGTTTCCATTCGCCCATCTACTCCAGTAAATGAAGATAAAGCATTGTTTATTTCTTCAAGAGTCATGTTTAGTATTTCATGAGCTACAATTATTGAACCTACTGCATTGTAAATATTATGTATTCCATTAATTTTTAGATTAAACTGATGTTGTTCTCCTGATGGTGTAATTAAAATGAATTGATTGTGTTTATCATTAATACCTGTTGCAATATAATCTGGTTTTTCATATGTTAATCCACAGGAACAATTATATTTTCCAACTCCGGCTATAATTTCATCAATTTCTATTGTTTTTCCACAAAGACATTGTTTTTCATCTTTTCTAGATGATTCATAATCAAGTCCAAATGTTATTAATCTTCCCTGATAATCTTTTTCTTTAATTAATGCCATTATAGTAGGATCGTCATTGTTTACAATTAATGTTTTATTTTGTAATAAAGTTATCAGTTCTCCTTTAACATTTGCGTAATCAAGAAAATTAGAATTTTCATCCAAATGATCCGGAGTAATATTGGTTATTAACCCCACATCTGGTTTGCATGGAGCTGCTAATTTAGTTAAACTTCCAGTTATACCAAAAGTTCCTGTTTCCAATACATTTAAATCTCCTTTTAATCGTGACTGTAATGCCGGAATATCACCTGCATTTCCTTGCATACCTTCAAGATTATGTTCACAAGGTTGTTGATTATTATAGTAAGCAAATGTTTTTATCATGTTTGTTGTTGTAGTTTTTCCATTAGTTCCTGTGACACATATTACAGGATGAGCTGGTTCAAAAATATTCAGTATGTCTTCTACTTTAAGCAGTGCTATATTATGTTCTGTTGATTTTTGATAAATTTTGGAATTGTTTTCTATTAAAGCTAATGGTAGTACTATATAATCAATTTTTTCAAAAAATGATTCTGGAAGAGTACCATAGTATTCTTCTTCGAAATTATAATCAGATATTGCTTGTTTGAATCTGCATTCCTCTTTAGTTACCACATCATTAACTATGACTTTATATCCATGATCAACAAGTATGCGTGCAATCAAATTACCATTTATTCCACAAACACCAACTACACCAATTATTGCTTCTTTATTGATATCCATTATTTTTTCCATATCTTTTACAACCATTTTCTAAACCTTTAATTAATTTGTCTTTAACTTGCTGATATGAATTAGATGCTCCTGGGCCTAAGTGTACAATTATATCTCCTTCTTTAGCATATTTCATTGCTAATTCTGCTGATTCATCCATAGTACAAACTGCCATTTTTATTACATTTTCATTTTCTATAGCACTTAATAATTCTATTGCTCCATCCATATTCAAAGTATCTGTTATTTCAACATAACCAGAGGCTATCACAATATTAGCATAGTCACCAATTACTCGTCCACTTTCTGCTTTATCACGGATTGTTGTGGAGTCAACACTTCCATATAATATTATTAAGTTTTCGTCTTTGATAGATTCTAATGCTTGTCTTACTGATTGATCACCATAAGAAGCATCATAATATGCATCTATTCCATTGAATTTTCCCAGATATTCCATACGTCCACCAACACCAGTGAACATGGAAATACCTTTTTTAATATCTTCGAATGAAATTCCATAGGTCATACCGATAGCAATAGCAGCTGTTAAATTTTCATAGTTGTAGTTTGCAATTGTATCTAATTTTAGTTCATCTTGTATTTTTTGATCATTATTTATTTTAATGAAAAATTTATCACCATTATATGAACCTTCATATGTTGGCTTATATTTTGACAAATCTTTCTCCAGATTGTCTTCAAAGTTAAAGTAAATTGTATCTTGTCTTTGGTAAGTTAATAAATCACCACATTGAACATTTGCTATTAATGTTTTACTTGCAGGTAAAATACATGCTTTTCTTTCAACATATTTTTCCATTGACCCACCAAATTCACATAAGTGTTCTGGATGTAGGTTAGTTATTACCCCAATAGTTAAATCCAGTTCACCCAGTAATCCTAGTGTACCATGAGGTAGTTCTAAAATTGCAATATCTGCATCTTTATATTCTCCACGAACGATATCGTCAACAATTGCTTCACTTACTAAGTTCCATTTCATTGATGAACATTGATATACTTTAAAACCTGCTGCCTTAAAGATGTTTGTTACCATAGTAGTTGTAGTTGTCTTACCAAAGGAACCTGTTATTCCTATCTTTGGCATGTTTATAATATTGTTCACAACATTACTGACATATGTTCGATCAATAATTTTTAGGGAATATTCTTCTGCATCTTTACGAATTTGGGCAGATTCAGGTATTGTTGGTGCAAAAAATATTGCATCAAAATCAGAGATATTAGGATGTTTTTCACCTAAAACTAATTGTATTCCCTCATTTTTTAATACATCCAACATTTCTTGTCTTCGGGTAGAAAATTGTTCATATTCTTTAGAATCTGTTATTGTTACTTCAATTCCTTGATGATTCAATAATCTCGCAACAGGTCTTCCAGCATTTCCTGCTCCTATCACTACACATGACTTAATCATAAAACTACAACTCCTATTATTAAATAAAAATTTTTTTCTAAAATATCACATTATATTTATAGTTTAATATCTATGTATATTTATTAAAATAATTTAACTAAAAAAAAGTAAAAAAAATTTATGAAAAGTGAGAGTTGAAAAGAGTAATTATATTAGATTATTTTTTAAGAGAATACCACTTGCAGGGTCCATTCCCTGAGCACCCAGAAGTAATATAACATCGTCTTGTGATGCTAAATCTAACGAGTTTATCAAAGCATCCTCTAAATTGTCAAATATTTTATAAGAAATGTTATGTTTATTCAATGTACTTGTAAATATTTCTAATTCAGAATCAGTGACAGTATTTAAATGATTCACAACATCTTTACTACATGTTAAAAGTAGAGTATAATCATCTTTATCTTTAAGAGTTTGTGCTAATGCTTCTGCAATTTCCTCATTAATATCTTCACCACGTGAACCTCTGATTGCATTTACTACAAACAATTTGTCCCCTAATTTTGAACCGTTTTCTATTGTTAATTGTATTCCTGAAGGATTGTGTGCAAAGTCATCAATTATCACAGGATTTTCTCTTAATTTAATAAAACGTCTTGAAAGTGGTTTGTAATTTTTTAATGATAATATTACATCATCCTTATTTAACATTTTATATTCACAAACTGCAATAGCCGCCATTATGTCCTGAATGAAATGTGCTGAAGTGAAAGGTAAATCTTCATATTTTATGTAAAGTTCATCTTTGGAGTATATTCCAATATTTTCCTTATAAGAAATATCAAGCAGATTATTTTCATCATAATCCCCAAAGTACATTACTTTAACTTTAGGATTATCCTTCACAGCTTTTTGCATTGCTCGGATATTTTTATCTTCATAATTTAAGACCAGTAATGTTTCTTTATTCTGGTTATTTAATGCTCTTGCTGCTCCTTCAATTTCATATAATAATTCATCAAATGATTCTACCAGATTCATATGATCAAATGATGCATTGGTTATTATTGCCACATCAGCTTCTAATGCATTTATCATTTGATAAGAATGATTTTTCATGAGTTTATCATCCCATCCTTGTACTTCAGAAACTTCTAAAGTAATTACGTCAATCTTATCATTATTTTCATAGAAATCAGTTAATTCATCCGATACTCTTGGATCTATAAGAGTATTTCCTTCAGATTCAGCATCAGTATTTGTGTATGTTTTATAATTTAAATCAGAAAAAATAGTAAAAAGAAGGTGAGATGTAGTGGATTTACCATTTGTTCCTGTGACAGACATTTTAAATGCATTATCTGCATATTTTTTTACAGAATTATTTAGTGCATATGCTGTTGCATATTCAATATGGTCTGTTACTATTAATGGAAAATTTAACTCTTCAGCTAATTCAATACTATCTTCTTGAGGATTTTGTGTAATTAAACAGGACACTCCTTTGTCATATGCTATTTGAATCCCTTTTTTATTAATCCAATGCCTTATAACAATATCATTTTTAGATGCTTTATTTAGAAAGGTAAATCTTCCAAACAGTTCAACATTTGGTCCATATAATTTACCTTCAACTATTTCTGATAAATCTAATGTTTTGATATTATCCATTCTTTTCTCCTCAACAGTATTATATTATTCCAAATAAGAATAAAGCTATTACAGAAACTATTAATGTAATACCCCAATATAATAAAATAATTTTTTGTTCACTCATCCCATGATAATTTAAAGTGTGATGTAAAGGCTCCACAGGCAATGTAATAATATGAGACCTATGTAATAAACTTATTATTACAGAAACTATTGGCACTGCTAAAGCAATTATTGAAAATACTAATGAATCACCAAGTAATGCAGCTACCATATAACCAGTACCAAGTGCGTAGGAACCAGTATCGCCCATGAATATTTTTGCAGGATAATGATTTAATACTAAAAATCCTACACTAGCTCCAGCAATTACTACAAATGGTAATGATGCCACTGAACCTACAACAGCACCTGCATATAATGCTGATGCAACAGATGCTATAGCAATTATACCCGCTGCTAATCCATCCATACCATCAATTAAATTTACAGAGTTAATTGAACCTATTATTGCAAATATAGCTAATGGAATCATTAATAAACCAATATTATGTCCCATTATATTTGAAGATAAAACTCCAGGTACTATTAAGAAACATGCTAATATGAATTGTGTGAATATTTTTTCTTTTTCTGTTGTTTCTGTTTTAATAGGAATTTCATCAATTAATTCAAGTTTATGTTCTTGTTCTACAATTTTTTCATAATCTTTCTTTGCTTTAGGTGATGCTACTCTAGCTTCTTCTCCTGGCTGTAATGTTAATAATCCCAGTTGTACTGGTTCATCACTGGTATTTTTAACAACTTTTTGATATTCTTTTACTTTAAAGCCTAATAAGTCGTCAAACATTCCAAAAATACCTGCAACAACCATCATTAAGACTGTTATATGTAAATAACTCACTGCATTCCAGGTAAATGTAATTAAAGCCATTAAAGAGATACCAATCAGTATTCCAAATCCACCCATAGTAGGTGTTCCACTTTTCTGTCTGTGTTCAGAGATAATTGGATTATCCCTAATATCTGCTTTTAACAATTCACGTCTTACAGCTGCTGTAAAAAGTGCTGTGACTATAATTGTTAACACAAAGATTAGTACATCCATTTGACTAATCATATTTTTAACCCCCTAAAGTTAAAAAACTATTAATTTATATTATGTATATATTTTCATTAAGATTAAAATAAGTAACTACAATTGAGTACTTGACAAAACTATTTTTGATAGAAAAAAAAGTATTACTCCCCTGGAATAATCCTTTTATATCTTA
>CAMNFZ010000004.1 GCA_946537725.1 uncultured Methanosphaera sp. | reverse complement strand
CGTAGTCTGATACTACTTTACCACCAACGGTTTCGATACATAACATGGATGCTCCACTTTGTGCACATGCTTCAAATGATTCGTCCATAGCAATGTCGAATTCAGATCCTCTTAATCCGTTTTCTTCTTCTCTCATATCAGCTACTGTTGACATTAATGAAACTGCTGTTCCGTATTTGTCGTGTAATTTTTCGAGTTCTTCCCAGGTTACTGCTGTACATCTTTCGGATGCTTCTCTGCTGATTGATTGTTGTTGTACGTGTTCTGTTTCTATTTGTATTGCTGGTAATCCAATATCTGCTGCTCTTTGACATGCTGCAAATGCGATGTTTTTGGATGTTGCTTCTAATCCGTCAATACTTTCTTCTGATCCTTCTGCAGGTGCTACTTTAATGTTTGGATAAACTACTCCTCCACCTGCTACTTGGTCTAATCCTAATTTTACAGGGTTTTTAGTATCCCCGAATAACATGTCGTCTGCTGATTCTGTTACCATTTTTGTAAATACTTTTCTTGACATATAATTTCACCACTTTTTGTTAATCTTATACCCACATAGTTATTACTTTAGCCCTTATGGGTATATAATATATAAGTAATTTTTATTACTGAATACTTGAAAAATGGTAAAGTAATATTTAAATTTATGAAATTAAGATGAAAAAATTATTTTAAAAAAGGAATATAACAAACCATATTCTTAAAATAAAACATACATAGTATTATTTTTAATTAAAACAAAAATAATAGAATCATTTACAATTAAAGTAGAGTTAATTAAATTTTATTTTAAAAATATTAAATAATAATAATATAGAGTAATATTTTAATAAAAATAGTATTACTTGAAATTATTACAAAAGTAATAACAATAGTCCAAAAAAATACAAAGAATAGTCCATTAAGATTATTGAAAATAGCTCCCATTAAAAACGAATAAATGTTATAATATCACTATTTTTAATATGTGTATAAAACAAGTAATTGGTGACTAATTTTAAATGAAAAATGTTGCTGATATATATTTAATTATTTTAAATTATAGAAATAGGATGTTATAATATTATATTGAAATTATAAATTGAAAAAAAAAGATAAAGTAGTGTTAAACTACTTATTCGTAAAATGCATCTCTTGCTTCAACAAATGCTTGTAAGTTTGCTAAAGGTGATTTAGGTGCAATACCACAACTTGGTGCTAATACATCTATACCTTTTTCTAATGCTGTTGTTACTTCTGCTTTTACTTCATCGGTTGATTTGCTGAATAAAGTTTGACTTGTTGAAATGTTACCTACTAATACAGTTTCTAAATCGTTATCTTGTTGGATTTGTCTTGCATCTTCAACAGCTACAGCTTCTTCGAATGAAGCTCCGTTGAATCCTGAGTCTAACATTCCTTCCATGATAGGTAAGGAGTTACCACAAATGTGAATAATACTTTGTGCTTCCATTTCACCAGCTAAGTCTTCTAATGATGGTTGTGCGAAGTCCATGAAGTCATCAGGGTTTAATAATTCTGGGGATGATGTTGGGTCTGCTACACAGATTACATCTACGCCTACGTCATTGAATGCTTCTACTAATTCTGTTTGTGCATCTAATGCAACTTCTACTACATCTTCTACTACGAAAGCATCTGTTTTTAACATTTTTACTAAATCTTCTACACCTAATAAGTGTCCTGCTAATGTGAATGGACCAGCCATACCTACTACTACAGGTACTTCAGGGTATTCGTTTTTTAAGATTTCGATTGAGTTGATGATTGTTGGTAATCTTCCTTGATTTGCAAAGTCATCTGGAACTTCTAAATCTTCTACATCATCGAATGGTGCGTGTGATCTTAAGGTTGGAGTGTTGTCCATGTCACCTAAGTCTACTTCACAACCAAATGCTTCAGCTTCTGCGGTTAAGTCGAAAGGTACTCTAGCACATTCTAAACCTGCTTGTTTGTGTAATGAAATACCTAATCTTGCCATTTCTTCTGCATCTTGGTGTGCTGATGGCCAGGATACTTCTGCTCCAGGGAATGCTTCTTCTACTGCTGCTGCAGTTGCACTGATTGCTGGTACTTTTTCTACTTCTTCACCGTTTAATGCTGCTTTTAAATTTTCTATAAGATCCATTTGTTCACCTTTTATAATAATATTATTATATAGAGTTTAATTATTTAATAAATAAACTCACATTTTTTGTTTAATTTTTATAAATATCAACATTGTATTTTAAATGTTTCTATTAATTTATAAATATATTTACATGCTAACAAGCCGCACTTTAATATATTAAACTATTAAATGTAAAAAATAGTTTATGTGAGTACAAGACTATTAATTCCATATATCATAGTTTGCATCATGATAGTACAAACTTGTTATTGTTATAATATATTATTTTTAATACATATAAATTTTAACCTAAAAAAATAATTTTTACTAAAAATAAAAAAGCATTAAAAAAAAATTTAATACCATAGATATACATATATATTATACATATAGAAAATTTCAACAATTTTTACTAAAGGTGAATTCATGAAAATAATCGATAAAGTAAAATCAATTAAAGAACACGAATTAACAGCAACAGAGAATCTTGAACAAATGATTAATATTATTGAAGAAAAAAATGATGATATTAATGCTTTTGTTGAATTAGATTTTGAAAGAGCACAAAAAGTTGCTAAAAATATTGATGAAAAAATAAAAAATGGAGAAAAAACTGGAAAACTAGCAGGATTAGTTATTGGAATTAAAAGCAATATTAATGTTGAAGATTTCATAGTCTCTGCCGCTTCCCCAACACTTAAGGAATATCAAGGAAGTTATAATGCAACAGTTATCAATAAGATAATTGCAGAAGATGGAGTTATAGTAGGATTAACAAATATGGATGAATTTGCTGCTGGAAGTTCTACTGAAACTTCAATGTATGGTCCTACAAACAATCCTAATGCATTAGGTCATATACCTGGAGGTTCAAGTGGTGGTTCTGCAGCCGCAATTGCTGCAAATATGTGTGATATTACATTAGGTTCAGATACTGGTGGTTCAATTAGAAATCCAGCATCCCATTGTGGAGTTATGGGTTTTAAACCTACTTACGGTATGGTTTCAAGACAGGGTTTACTTGATTTAGCAATGAGTTTAGACCAGATTGGTCCTTTTGCAAATGATACAACAGGTATTGCTTTAATGTTAGATGTTATAACAGGTTATGACCCTTATGATACAACCACATTAAACAAAGAAACAAGCCCATTTATAGAGGATACAACAAACACAACATTAGAAGATACTACTGTAGGTGTAGTTAAGGAATTTATGGATGTTACAGATCCTAAAATAAACGATGTTGTAAATAAATCAATTGACAAAATGTCAAGTTTAGGTGCAGAAATAAAAGAATTAACCTTTGATGATGTTGATTTAGGTTTACCAACATATTATTTAATAAATTATGTTGAATTTTTCTCAGCTACCAGAAAATATGATGGCCGTAAATATGGTGAAAGAATAGAAGAAGTTTGTGGCCCTGAAGTAGCTCGTAGAATACAAATTGGTTCATACATTAGTCAAAAAGAGTTCAGCGGAAAATATTATAATAAAGCATTACAAGCAAGGTCACTTATACGTAAAGACTTTAATAAACTTTTAAATGATGTTGATGTAATAGCTGGACCAACTGTTCCAAAATTACCTCATAAAATTGGTGAAAAAATTGAAACCATGGACATGTATGCTTATGATGTACTAACAGTACTAGCTAATATTACTGGTATCCCTGCAAGTAGTATGAAAGCTGGACTTGTTAATGATATTCCAGTAGGTTTACAATTACAAGCAAAACCTGAAGAAGATCATAAAATATTAAGTACCATGAGTGCAATTGAAAATAATTAAACACCAATACTTTAGTAAAAATTAGGATTAAATGATGTAATATTTTACATCATTTTACTTATTTTTTAATTATTATGAAGGTTAATCATCAAATAATCCACGTTTAACTGTGGTTACTTCTCTATTTTTATTTATAACAAAACTTTTAAGATATTCTGCATCATTTTTCTCCGGATAGTCAATACGATAATGAGCACCCCTACTTTCTTTCCTTAGTAAAGCAGATTGTACTATAAGTTTTGCTAGTTTTATCATACTAATTACTTCCAAAGCAGTTACCAAATGAGTATTATATTCAGTATAAGATGGAACATTCATATCTTTAGTTTTTTCTTGTAATTTATCCAATTCAATTTGTGCTTGTTTTAATCCTTCTTCATCACGTACAATTGCAACATATTTCCACATTATATCCTGAATTTCTGTTTTTATATCTTCAGGTTCATATGTTCCTTCAGTCCATAAAGAAGAAATTCTTCCTATTTCATCATCAATTTCTTTTTTGTCAGGTTGTTCTAAATCAGTTTCTTGTGCTCGTTTTGATGATTGAACTCCCGCAATATTTCCAAATACTTGAGTATCTGCTAAAGCATTTCCCCCTAAACGATTTGCTCCGTGTACACCAGAAGTAGCTTCTCCTGCTGCAAATAAATTTTTGATATTTGATTCACAATTACCATCTATTCTTATTCCACCCATAAAATGATGTGCTGTAGGAGCAACTACCATTGGTTCATTAATTATATCTATTCCAACATCTTTGAATTGCTGAACCATTGTATGTAATTTTGTTTGTACTTGTTCTTCTGGTAAATGAGTTACTGAAAGATATACTCCACCATCTTCCGTTCCTCTTCCCTCTTGTATTTCAGTGTAAATAGATCTTGCAACTATATCTCTTGTTGCTAATTCTTGACGAGAGTCATAGTTTATCATGAATCGTTCCCCATCAGTATTGATAAGGTGACCTCCTTCACCACGAACTGCTTCCGTAATTAAAACTCCTTTACGAGATTTAGGGGAAACCATACCTGTTGGATGGAATTGAACCATTTCCATGTCCATCATATCAGCACCTGCTTCATATGCCATTATTATTCCATCCCCTGTTTTTTGAACAGCGTTTGATGTTACCGGATATAACCATCCACATCCACCAGATGCAATTACTGTTGCTTTAGAATGATAAATTACTAATGAACCATCTGCTAATGATATTCCCATAGCACCCACTATTTTAGTATGGTCATCATCAAAGAGCAATTTAGTTATCATTACTTCTGAATGTGTTTTAACACCTTCTCTAATTACTTCCTCTTTAAGACCTAACATCATTTCATGACCTGATTGATCTCCTTTAAAACATGTTCGACGACATGATTGTCCCCCAAATGCTCTTTGATTTAAACGTCCATCTTCTTGTCTGTCAAATAGACATCCATAAGATTCTAACTCTATTAATCTTTTTGGAGATTCTAAAACCAGTTCATGTACCAAATGTAAATCATTTAAAAATGCTCCACCTTTTAATGTGTCGAGGATGTGTAATTGCATTGAATCTGCTTCATCAACATAACCAAAAACAGCATTGTATCCTCCTTCTGCTAACATAGTACATCCAGATTTAAATGTTAAACCTTTAGACACCATTATTACATCTTGTTTATTTTTTCTTGCAATAATACCACATTTACATCCTGCTCCACCAGAACCTATAACCAGTACATCACAAGTATATTCAGTAATTTTCATTTTCACATCCCTCATTTAACAATATTTCTTAAAATTCCTATTTCTTCAATAATTATTTCAACTTCATCTCCATGTTCTAAGTGATCAATTCCAGGAGGTGTACCTGTTGCTATTAAATCACCAGCATTTAATGTCATGATATTTGAGATATACTTAACTAATTCCATTGGAGAGAATATCATGTTTTTAGTATTTGAATCTTGTTTAATTTCATCATTTACTTTTGAATAAATCCTTTGATTTAAAGGATTAATCCCAGTAACCACTACTGGTCCTACGGGACAGAATGTATCAAAGCTTTTGGCCCTGGTCCATTGTCCATCCTTTTCTTGCAAGTCCCTAGCAGTTACATCGTTTATTATAGTATAAGCAATATTTAAATTTCCTTCATTATTTTTATTGTTAATTTCAGAGAGTATTACTATTCCTAATTCTGCTTCAAAATCTAATTTTTTTGTATCCTTTGGATAAATTATGGTTTCATCATGTGTAATTACACTAGTTGATGGTTTTAAGAATAACAATGGCTCTGAAGGAAGAATCATATCCAATTCATTCGCATGATCTTTATAATTTAAACCAACACACACAACTTTTGTAGGTTCAACTGGATTTAATATTTTAACATCAGTTAAATTATCATGAATATCATTTAAATAATCATTTTTAAATTTATTTTCTTCATTAATAGCTTCAATGATAGAAGAATAATTTAAACGATATATTAATTCATTTTCTAATATTCCCACATATTTTTTGTTGTCTTTTGTTTGATATTTGATATATTTCATAAAAATCAATTATTTTATTCTAATATTCTTTCAATCGGAAGTACTAATAAATCTTTAGCACCAATTTTTCTAAGTTTGTTAATTGTTTCAAATACTTCTTTTTCTGAAATAACTGAGTGAACTGCAACAATTTCATCATTTCCATAGACTTCAGATACTGTTGGTCCACTCATACCAGGCATTGCTTCTTTAACGTTCAGCAAATCTTCTTTTTTTACATTTGCCATGATTAATTTTTTTCCTTCTGCTTGAATAACCCCTACAATTCCTGTTTGGATTGATTCTATTTTTTCTTTCTTTGTTTTATAACTATCTTTATTTGCAATAAGCATGATAGTACTTTCTAATATTGTATCTATTTCACGTAAATGATTCATTTTAAGTGTTGTTCCTGTACTGGTTAAATCTGAGATTACATCTGCAACCCCTATTAGTGGAGCCACTTCTGTTGCACCGGTTAAGGATAATATTTTTACATCCATATTTTTTTTAGAAAAATATTCTTTAGTTAATTCCGGAAATTCTGTAGCAACTGTCTTTACTTTTTTTAAATCTTCTACTGTTTTATATTCTGATGCTTCAGGAGCAGCTACAACTAACTTAGTATATCCAAAGTTTAAATCCTCCAATAATTCAACATTTGCTTTTTTTTCCTTAACCAGATCCAATCCGGTTATTCCTATATCTGCTGCTCCATCTTCCACATATTCTGGAATGTCTGCAGCTCTAGTAAACATTACACTTATTTCTGGATCAAATGTATGTGAGAAAAGTTTTCTGTTTGAGTTATCTATTAATCCTATACCTGCTTTTTCAAGTAGTTCTACCGCAGGTTCACTAATTCTTCCTTTGGAAGGTATTGCTATACGTATACTCATCTATTTACCCTCAAATTTTTTCTAATGAATTATATAAAATATTTATACTAAATTTTAATAAAATATAACTAATTATATTTATGTTTTTTAAAATATATATTATATTTAAATTAAGATAAGATAAAAAAAATCAGTGAAAGAGGATATATTAATGTTGAAATTTGAAGGAATTGTAATTTCCGGGTTAGGAAAAGCCGGAACTTTCATTAAAAAAGACACTTATCAAAAACAATATCAAAATAAATTAGGGTTTAAGCCATTTGCTGGAACATTAAATGTTAAACTAAAAAGTAATGTTGAAATTAATCTCAAAGAAAAATACATAGATAACCTAAAAATTATAAAAGGAAATGATAAACTAGGCGATGTATACTTTTTAAAAGCTAAAATTTCAAACAATGAACTTACAAAAAATGGAGCAATATTATTTCCTACAAAAACAGTTCATAAAATGGATACAATAGAATTTGTAGCAGAAGAAAAATTAAGAGAAACAATGAACTTAAAAGACAAATCAAAAGTCAACATTACAATTACAATAGATTAAAATTCAATTTATGAAAAATAATATTAAATAGAAAAAATAAAAATAAATTTAGTAAATAAGTTAATTACTATTGATACATTATAAATTAATAGCATTAACATGACATGTGAACTTTAAACCGTATTCCGGGAGGGATACAATGGCAGACGATTATGAACTAGTTACAACGGCCATAGTAACTAAATCAATGTTAAGAAAAATCGGAGAAAATCAATACTTAAAAATCGTACCACCTGAAAAAATTATAGAAATATCAACAATTAAACAAACAAAGATAACCGAACCAATTGTTCAAACAGATGAAACAATTATCAACGCTTATCCTAAAGAAGTTAAATTATATAAAAATCAAAATCAAGACACCAAATATGAAACAAAATGGGAAACCGTTGATGGTGAAATTTTTGATATACCTTCTTCTAATGTTAAAACAATATACTCATTATTACAAGCCAAAGGAGTAATAGTAGTTGACAATATGTTAAACTTATCAAATATTTTAGGAATGATTATAAAACAAGACACATTAGAAAAGAAAATTGAATCAATCAAAGAAGAAATATAATGATTCAATGAAAAAAAAAGAATTAAAAAATAATTCTTTTAACTATTTTTTATATATATTTACAATTTCTTCAAATGTTAAATAATTCCTAAATTTAGGAATTTCTGCTAATTCTACAAATTTCATTACATCCAAATCTTTATTCACTACATCAATAGCAGCTTTAGTGAAATTTTCTAATTGCAAGTAATCTTCTGGAACCTGACCCCTATTTTCAACTTTAGCTTTAGAAATACTCCATATATTATCTTTACTTATTCCAGATTTATTAGATAAGAAATCAGACACGTGATTCACTATTTTTTCATCATAAGTTCTGTTTAAGATTATTCCTTTTGTTTTTACATCCATCTTATTAAGAAGATTAATGTGAGCTTCGATATCTATAGCAGCAGTTTCTATACCACCTTTACTTACACTTGAAACCATTATAACAGGAATATTTCCTGCATAAGCTATTTCAGCAGTTGAATATGGGACTTTTTCATTAAGTAATCCTGTTGCAGCACTCATAACCCCTTCTATTAAAACCAAATCATAACCTTTTCCTTTAACATTTTCAATAATTTGATCTAATGGCATCCAACCGATATCACCTATTTTAATTGAAGCCCAATTTTGAAGTTTTTCTTTGTTAACATATAATGCTGGAGATAAATCTCTTATATCCGGTCCAACTTTGATAACATACGTATGAATTCCTCTTTGACGTAATGCACCAACTATACCACTTGATAAAAATGTTTTTCCAGATTCAGAACCTGTTCCCATCAACATTATCATTGGTGGTACTTCAGGATGAGCATTTTTAGGGACATATTTTTCTCCAGTATTTATAGCTATTTCATTAAATACTTTTTCATGAAGCTTCTTATTTCGTGATTTTATATCCTCATATTGTTCCACTGCATCCACATATTCTAAAATGTTATTAACAATAGCAGGATTTTCATCAAGTATACCATGCACAGTAGTCCCCAAAATGTTTCCTTTTTTATTAGTAACTCCTGAAAGAACTCTTTTTGGTTGATGTCTGTAATTAGCTCTTTGAATATCTGAATAGATTACATTTTTATCTTTAGATTCAATTTGTCCATAAGTATGACAATGGAAACCTGTGACAGTAGTATCTTTAAGATTTTTTGTGTATAATGTTGTGTCATCCACTATTTCTGCTTTAACTTTATTAGTGTTTATCATTGGTTCAAATGTCACATCAAGTAATCCCAATCCTTCTCTTATTATTGGAACAGGTGAATTTCTGCCAACATTTACTTTTTTAGATAATATCTGGAAACCAGCACACATTCCAAGTATGAATCCATCATTGTCATTAATTAAATTAATTTCTTCTGCTAATTCAGGAGTTAATGTTTCAGATTCTACTATTGTTCCTCCAGGTATTATTAAACCATCTAATACTTCATGAGCTTTTTTTCCATTTTCTAACGTTCCATCAGATTTTACTACATCTGTTGGTAAATGTCCAAAATGTTCATATAATGTTAAAATACCATTTACCTCTACTATTCCAATATTTACCATAATATCCCTTAAATTTTTTTTAATTCTAGTAATTATTATGTAGATAGTAGTATAAAGAAGTATTTAAAACAAATTGTAATAACATTAAAATAAATTTAAAAATAATAAAAAAATAGTGCCCTGACGGGGATTTGAACCCCGGTAAAGGGATCCGCAGTCCCTCGTGATATCCGCTACACTACCAAGGCATTAATAGTTTAGTATAAAATACTAAAAATATCTTTGTTACTTATTAATATTAAATTTTTCGTTTTATGAAAAAAAAATGAATAAGAATTTTATCTTATTCTAAGAATATTGCTGGTTTGTATGGTGTTGCATTTTGAGCTTTATTTTGTGGATCATATGTTGGTTCGGAATAAACCTTAATTTTAGCATTTATTTCCCCTTCAAGATAATTTTTAGCATCATTTATTACAGATACTTCATCTATTTTTCCAACATAATTTATTTTATTAAATGATTTACCAGCTTTGGTTGCAAATTTAGATAATTCTTTTTTGTTATCATGTAAATTTGCTTTCATAGATCTACCAATAATTTCACCAACATTTGGTTTTCCTACTTCTTGAGCTATTTCATATACTTCATATTTCCAGTCTGGAGCAGTGTATAAATGTACTGTTTCAGGAGTAGATTTGGTGATTTTAATAATTTCTTTTATATCTTTTGCTAAATCTTGGATTATTTCTTCACTTTTCTCGATTTTATTATCAATTACAGATTCATCTTTTTCTGGCCATGCAATTGATGACATGAATACTTCATCATCATTATATTTATCCCATATTTCTTCTGTTGTATATGGTACAAATGGAGATAACAATCTAATCCATGTGTTAAGTATGTATTTTAATGTTTCTTTTTCTTCAGATTCAATTGATGTAATTCTATTTAAATAGTAATCCACATCTTTTCTAAATAGGAACAAACTAGCTTGTAATGCTTTTCTTGTTTGGAATCCTTCTAGTGCTTCTGTTGCCATTCCAATTTTTTGGTTGATTTGACTTATTATCCATTTATTTAATGATTTAGTTACTGTTGGAATTTCATTGTTTAAAGTTAATTTTAATGGTACTCCAATTAATGATTCAATTTTTTCAGGGAATTCCTGAATTAATTCTAATCTTCTTTGAATACCATTTACTTCTTTTTCTCTCCAATCAAAGTCTTGCCATGGTTCTGCAGATGACATTAAGAATAATCTGACAGTATCTGCACCATATTTATCTATTGCTTCACTTAATAGGATTACATTTCCTTTGGATGAAGACATTTTTTGTCCTTCTAACAATCCCATACCAAATACTGTGATTCCTTTAGGCCAATATTCTTTAGGGAATATTGCAGCATGATGGAACATATGGAAAGATAAATGATTTCCAACTAAATCTTTAGCAGATAATCTCCAATTTAAAGGATACCAATAATTGAATTCATCTTGAATTTGTTTTGTTAATTCTGGAGATATTTTGTTAACTGAACCATCATTTGCACCATCTTGATTTAAGAATACTTTATTAAAGAATGCATCATTTAAATCTTCAGGTTTTATGTCTTTCATATATTTTGCAATCGTATAATAAGACATATATATTGTTGAATCGGTTAATGGTTCGATTAACCATTTTTCATCCCAAGGCATGTGAGTTCCTAATCCTAATCTTCTTGAACATGCCCAATCTTCTAACCAGTCAAGGTAATATTCAAAGTTTGATTTTAATTCATTTGGAACAACTTCCACTTGATCAAGACATTCATATGTTTTTTTAGTCCATTCTTCATCAGAATATTTTACAAACCATTGATCATCTAATTCTTTTACTACACATTTTGATCCACAACGACAAATTACTGGTTTTTCTGCAAATTCATATAATTTATCTGCTATTGATTCATTTACAAGTTTTTCAATAACTTCATCCCTTACATCAGCAACTCGTCTTCCTTCAAATTCCCCTGTGTTTTCATTCATGATACCTTTTGCATGTTCAGTTTTATATGCTTCATTGGTTGCATCTTTTAATTTTTCATCTTCCTGATTTTGTACATTAAATTGTTTGATAAAATCTTTTGCAGGGAATTCTGAATATCCTTTTAAGTTAACAAGACTGATTAATTTTATGTTATCAACTTGTTCTTGCAAATTATATTCATCTATTAATTCTTGGTTGTTTTTAATATCTTCAAGTGCTATGTAATCTGCTGGTGCATGTGCAGGTACTGAGAAAACCACTCCTGTTGCATAATCTGGATTAACAAAGGATGCAGGGAAAATTGGTAATTCATCACCAGTTATTGGGTTTGTTACAGTTTTACCTATGAAGTCTTTAGGATTTACTTCTTCAACAATTTCCATAGATTCTTTTTGGTGGATGATATTTTCAAATGATTCTTTACTTATAATCCATGATTCACCATTATATTTTACTTTTACATAAGGTTCATCAGGATTTAACCAGAAATTTGTTGCTCCATATAAAGTTTCAGGTCTGAATGTAGCTGCAACTAAGAAGTCTTCACCGCATGGGAATTTAATTAAAGTTAATTCGTTAATTCCAACTCCTTCTCCTTCCAATAAATCATGATCTCCTACTGGATTTTCATCTGATGGACAGTATTTTACTGGATGTGAACCTTTTCTTATTAAGTTTTTATCTTTTAGTTGCCTAATTTGCCATCTTACAAATTGTTGATAATGTGGGTCAATAGTTCTGAATTCTCGTCTCCAATCTATAGAGTACCCCATATGAGTCATATCATCATGATATTCTGAACTAAAATATTTTACTATGTATTCTGGTTCTACAAATTTTTTTAATTCGTCGTCTGGTACTTGATGAACATTTTTATATATGTCCAATGTCCATGGGTCTTGTCTTTCTATTCTCTTTGCTATTCCAACTACTGGTGCCCCTGTTACGTGCCATGCCATTGGAAATAGTACATTGAATCCTTGCATTCTTTTAAATCTCGCATATACATCAGGAACTGTATATGTTCTTCCATGTCCTACGTGCATTGCCCCACTTGGATAAGGAAATGCTACAGTCACATACATTTTTTCCCTATCATCGGGATTTGATTCGAATAATTTTTCTTCTTGCCATTTCTTTTGCCATTTCTTTTCTAATTCAGAAACCATATAATGAACTCCGTTAATATTCATTGATAATTAAATGAAAATAATTATTTGTTTATAATATTAATATTTATGTTATTTACAATATTTTAATTTAACTTTAAAAAATGAGGAATATAAAAAAAGAGGTTAAAAAAGATTATTTGTATAAAATAGGAATAGATTTCCGTTTATGTTCAGAATTTTCATATAATGAAATGATTCGTTGAACTTCAGATATGTTTATTTGTAATTTATCTGCGATTTTTTTGGTAGATTCTGATTCTTCTAAGTACAGATACAAAAGTCTGTCCAAAATAGGGTAAGTCATACCTAATTCTTTTTCATCTGTTTGATTAGGTAATAATCCTGCTGTTGGTGGTTTAGTGATTATTGAATCTGGAATTCCCAGTTCTTTAGCCACTGCAAATACCTCTTCTTTATACAAATCCCCTATAGGTAATAAATCAACTCCACCATCACCATGTTTAGTGAAATAACCTACACTTAACTCAGTTTTATTTCCTGTACCAACAACTAATGAATTGAAAATTGCAGCATAATAATAAAGAATACTCATTCTAATCCTTGGTTTCAAATTAGAAGAAGCTAAAATGTTATTCCCTCTAGGTAACAATTCATTATTACATAAACTTAAAAAATTTTGATGTAAATCTTCTATAGATAAAATATCACCATTTATATTAAGACTGTCTTTTATTAGCTTTGCATCTTCTAAATCCTGTTTGGATGTGGTTTTTGATGGAAGTATATATGCATGTACTTTAGATGAACCTAATGCCCTAACAGCAAGATATGCAACAACTGCTGAGTCTATTCCACCACTTAAACCTAAAACCAGACCATCACAATGAGCATTTTGTACTGATTCCTTGATAAATCTTGATGCTTTTTCAATAAAATCATTTGGATTAAAAATTGGTAAATCAATCATGTTTCTTCTTCCCATATTACTTAAAAATAATTATTATTTTTATTAGTATTAAAATTAGTGAAAGAATATAATTTTTTACAAAAGTTTTAAAAACATTAAAATAATAAATAAATAGTATATTAAAATTTAGAAAGATGCATAATATTATTGGAGGAAAATAATGGCATTTACTGATTTAGTTAAATTTAATAAAAAAAGTACTACATTCATTTTCATAGGAGGTAAAGGAGGAGTAGGAAAAACTACTGTTTCCGCTGCAACAGCACTTTGGTGTGCACGGATGAATAAAAAAACATTAATTATTTCAACAGACCCTGCACACTCATTAGGAGATTCCTTTGATCGTTTAATTAAACATGTAGCAACACCAATTACCCAAAATTTAGAAGCTATAGAAATTGACCCTGATAAAGCAATGGAAGAATATAAAGACAAAATGAACCAACAACAAAAATATAACGATGCATTAAACATGTTTTCAGACCAATTAGATGTTATGAGTTCTTCACCAGGTATTGATGAAGTTGCTGCATTTGAAAAGTTCATGGAGTATATGACTAGTGACGAGTATGATGTTGTAATCTTTGATACTGCACCTACCGGCCATACCTTAAGATTATTATCTTTCCCTGAGATGATGGATTCTTGGATGGGAAAATTAATTAAGACCAAAACCCAATTAGGTCAAATGGCAAATAAACTTAAAAATATAGTTCCATTTATGGGTTCAGATGAGGAAAGTGAAGCAGAAATGGAAGAATTAAATAGAACTAAAGAACGAATACTCAAAGCTAGATCAGTATTAAGTGATCCTTCAAGAACTTCATTTAAAACTGTACTTATACCTGAAGAAATGTCAATCATTGAATCCAGTAGAGCAATGGATGCATTACATAAATATGATATGAACACTGATGGTATTATCGTTAATAAGATTCAACCAGACAACAATCATTGCGAATTCTGCAAAGCCAGAAGAGAAATACAAGAAAAACGTTTACAAACAATAGAAGAAGCTTTTGAAGGACAGATTATAGCAAGAATTCCATTACAAGCACATGAAGTAAGAGGTATTGACCAACTTTATGAAATTTGTGATTTATTATACGGATCAGATCCAAGTAATGGACCTATTGCATTATAATAATTTCTTTTTAATATTTTTTTAAAAATAGTATTTTTTTATAAGAGGGTAATAGATATTTTAAAATATAAAAAAAGAGTAATATCGAAATTATCGATATTTTTTTCTTTGGTCCCAAATACGTTTTAAGCTTTTTCGGCCACCTTGAGTTTGGTCAAACATATCCATATCCCTAGTTAATTCAGCTACTTTAATACTTGCTTTAGAGCCATTTTTTATTAAACGAGATCCATGAGGTTTTTTCATGTGTTCAACTGCATTTTTGATATCATAAGCAGATATTACATTTATTCCTATGGATTGTGCTAAATCATTACTTGCATGTTCTGTATGAAATCCTAATAGTTTTACGGATGGAACTGAAAGTACTCCCAATTCTATAGTTACACCCATCCCTGCACAATAAATTACACCCTGTGATGCATTCATGAGACTGATTAAATCAACATATCCATCTATGATGTATACTCCTTTTCTTGTTACAAATTGAGCTATTGATTTTGCTTCAAATCTGTAAGGAACTATTAGTATTATTTTATTTACTTTTTGAACTTCTTCAATGATTGTAGGAATATCTGAAGATCTTGTATCCCCTCCTAAAAACAGAACATAAAAATCATCTATTCCATAATGTTCATATATGCTTTCAGGACTCATTATTGGAACATTTGCAACATATTCTGCTTGAGGATATCCTTTAATATTTACTGTATTTGTTATATCATACATTTTCTTTAATGCTCTTTGAGCATGTTTGTTGGGAACTGTAATTAAATCAGCATATGCAATCATTTCTATTGGATTATATATGTCCTGTTCTATGTGTAATCTTGGAATTTTTAGTTTTTTAGCTGCTGAAATTCCTTTTCGCACATCCCCTGCATTTCCACAAGTCAAAACCAAATCCAAATCCTGATTTTTTAGTGCACTATATGTATGGTATGTGTCTTGTAAAACTAATCTCCCTATAGTAAAATTACTTCGTTTTGTGAGGGTGTTTCGTCTTCCTTTTCCAATAGGTATTATTTCATAACTATATGGTTCCAATAGATTTTCTACTCCTTCACCATGTGTTAATGATAATACTTTTGTGTTTAATTTACTTATTACTGGAATAAGTGTTTTTGCTGGTGCTGTTTCTGCTACTACTGCTATATTCAATTACTTTCCCCCCTTTTAATTTTTACTACATATAACATTATAATTAAAGAAAATACAAAGAATAACCATACCACTAAATCGGTAGGTCCTGTTTCAATCCATATTAATAGATGTGCAAGTAACATTGCATACAATGCTATAAATATATTTCCTACAGATTTTTGTACAATATACATTACATTCATTACAAAACCTAACAAAATCATTTGAATCAACATTGCATATAACCCAAAGTCGAGTAATGCAGGTCCAAAGATCATAGAAGTTGTTGAATGAGCATAACCTAAGGTTGTTGAACCAACTATTACCCTTGGATCAGTTGATTTGAAAAATCCTGTTAAAGTATTATAAAATAATGCTCCCTTAGTACTTCCTTGTAATCCTATGGCATGATCCAATACTTGTAATGTATAACCTGCCCTGTAGAATAATAATTCCAATGGATTTAATGTCCAATTTTGCCATTCTATTGATTTAACAGCAACATAACCTACTATTAAAAGTAGTAAAAATATTCCTATTCCTGCTAATATTAGTTGTGTTTTTGGCATTTCCTTCGTATAGTATACTGTTATTAAAATACTTATTACAATAGCCATAACTGTTGTCCTATAACCGGTTAATGTAAACAGCAGTAAGCCTATTAAGAATAACAAGTAATATTTTTTATTAGCATATTTTGCTATAAGAATATTTATGGATGGTAGAAATATCAAATATGACAATAACCAGATTCTAGTAGCGGCATGTGCTTTTAAATAACCACTAAATAATGGTATTCCACCAAGATATAATAAATTCAGAACTTGTAAAAATATGCCTATTAAAACAAAAGACAAAACTATTTTTTCCGAAAATATTTTCTCAATCTTTTTATCTTCCAATACCAGTTCTTTGTTTTTAAGTATATGTCTAGATATATAAACTCCTATTAGATAGAATAATGTACCTAAAAATATTACATATACCGTGTTAATATTTACTCCGACTAATTCCTTTAACTGGTAGTGAAATGCTATTTGTGAAAATATTAAATAAAATATAACCAATAACACAAATATAATTGGTGAAAAAATATCAATATTTTTATTTTTCATAATCATCTACCATAAAATAGTTAATTAGCTTTAAATATATACTAAATTATATAATTATATATTTTTAAAGTGATATAAACATTTATTTAATTTTAAAACTATAATTTAACATTGGTAATAACATGTCAAATAAAGTTCTTAAAAATAGTTTCATATTACTTATTGGTAACCTTTTATTTAGAGTTGGAGGATACATAAACAGGTTATTAATGAGTAGAATGTTGGGTCCTGAAGGTTATGGATTATACGGATTAACCCTCCCATTTCAGGGGATTTTTCAAATTTTATCCGCAGGAGGTTTACCCCCAGCAATTTCCAAATATGTTGCAGAATATAATGCTCAAGATAAAAAAGCACTTACTCGACAAGTTATTTTAACCTCAACCAAATTTATGGTTTTAATGGCTATTTTATTAAGTATTATATTGTTATTTTCGTCAGATTTTATTGCAAATAATATTTTTCATAAACCTCTGGTTGTATGGCCTTTGAGAGCTGTAAGTTTAATTACTCCATTTAGTGTTGTTGTTGGTGCTATGAGGGGTGCTTTTCAGGGAGTTTATAAAAATGAATATACTGTATACAATAGGATGGCGGAACAGATAGCAACGATTGTTTTTGCATGTGTTTTTGTTTATTGTGGTTTATATGCAATGGGAGCAGTACTTGGTAGTGCTTTTGGTTTCATTATATCAGCAGTTACCGCTGTATTTTTGTATAAGAAATATATTAATCCATTGTTTGATTCTGATGATTCTTTGAATTTATCTTTTAAAGAAGAGTTGAATTTACTTTGGATGTTAATTAAATTTGCTGTGCCTGTAGCTATTACTGCTTTATCTGAAATTGCTATTTATGATATTGGGACGTTAGTTATTGGTTCAATCATGTTATCAGTTGATGTTGGATATTATAATGCTGCTGATCCTATTTCAAGGATTCCTTTGGTTATTTCATTATCTGTTTCAACTGTATTGTTACCTGCTACTGCAGAAGCTTATGCTTTAAAAGATCACAAAATGTTACAACAGTATGTTGTTGATTGTTTACGGTATAGTATTCTTACTGTGCTTCCATTATGTGTGATGATTAGTATTTTTAGTATCCCTATCATTTCATTATTGTTTGGAAGTCAGTATATTCAGGGTTCCGGAGCTTTAAGTATTTTAGTTATTGGTATGTCTTTCTATAGCATATATATGATATGTAGCAGTATTTTACAGGGGATTGGTTATCCAAGATTACCAATGTATATATTGTTAATTGGTACTGGGTTGAATTTGGTGTTGAATATTGTCTTGGTGTATTCGTATGGAATTGTTGGTGCCGCAATAGGAACTACTATCACAACATGTATATTGATGATTGTTATAATGTACTTTGTTATAAAAAATACCAAAATATCAATACCATGGCGAAATATTCTACTAATAATAGCATCAAATATCATTTTAATGATAGTGTCTTTAATTATTCCTAAAACAATTATTGGGTCAATTATTGGTTTGATTGTTGGTAGTGTAATTTATCTAATAGCCTTAATATTTTTGAAAGTATTGACAAAAAGAGATCTTAACTTTTTTGCCCAATATTTAAACAAAATTCCAATACTTCGAACATATACCCAAAAAGTAGTTAAATATATTGAAAATAAAAATTTAATATATAAACTAGAATAATAAAAAACTCGAACAAAAAAAAAAGGTGTTAAAAAAAATGGTTAATGACAGAATAGTAAAATTAAGTAGAAAAACCAATGAAACAGACATTCAAATTGAATTAAACATAGATGGAAATGGAAACAGTAATATTGATACTGGATTAAAATTTTTAGACCATATGCTAGATTCTTTTAGCAGGCATGGATTTTTCGATTTAAATATTAAGGCAATTGGAGATATTGATGTTGACGATCACCATACTGTAGAAGATACTGCATTATTATTAGGTGAATGCTTTAAAGAAGCATTGGGCGATAAAAAAGGAATTGAACGTATGGGTTTTAGTATTGTTCCAATGGATGAATCATTAGCTCAAGTAGCTGTTGATATTAGTGGTAGAAATTATACCGTGTTCAATGCAGAATTTAAATTTCAAAAAATTGGAGACATAAGTTCCGAAAATGTGAAACATTTCATGGAATCATTTGCTAATACAAGTTTAATGAATATTAATATAAAAGCAGAAGGTGAAAATGATCATCATATCTGTGAAGCAATATTTAAGGCATTAGCTCGTTCATTAAATAATGCTACCAAAATAACTCATGACCAAATATTAAGTACTAAAGGAAAATTATAATAATTCACCTTTTTTTACATCTTTTTTTTATTTATATGTATCTACCAATGATTGTCTAACCCATACTTCACCATCTTTAGCATGAGAAGTCCGTAATACAGTATCATTTGATTTTTCAAGTTCTCTAGCCTCATCTGCGAGCTTTGCTGCAGCAGACATTAATTCATGAGAAGCCGTGACTAATGGAATATACATATCAGGTTCATTTATTTTAAAACAAGCCTTAATATTCATATCAGAAACCATTGTAGCCATGTTATATGCAGCAATTGCTTTACCCATAGCATAAGGATTCTTAAATCCTGCATTAAATACTGCCAATTCAGCAGTGACTATTAGTTCAGGCAAGTTAATATTTTCTTCTTCTTTTATTTCTTTTATTAATTCATCAATTGTATGAGTAACTAATCTTAAAGTTCCCGTAATTGATAACACTTTTAAAACATCTGCATTAAACAGAGCCATTTCTGTTGGATCCAAGAACTCCCTTCTAGCTCCAATCATTGCATCTGCATGTATTAATATATAACCCAATCCTTCTTCTTTTAGTTTGTTTGCTATTTTTTTTCCAGGTTGATCTCCAATTATCACTGCAGGTATATTAAGTTTAGATAATTCCTCTCTTGCTTTTCGTGGCTGTTTTGCATTTGGATTTGGACTTATGAAAATGATTAGGTCCGGATTAAATTCGAATATTTTGGGCATAATTTCATCCAATTGTTCTTTTCCCATTTTTGCTCCGGATCCTATTGTTCTTACATCTATATCTTCTCGATCAGCTCTTTCATCCAATATTAAATCTATTATTGGAGAAGTTCCTATATTTCCTATTTTAATTATTCCTATTTTAACTACCATATTTTCACATCATTATCTTAATTTTCTATTGCTGATTGTGTAAAGTTATAAGCAAATTCAGGTATGCAAGAAGTATGTGTGTGAATGTAACTTGCAACTGTATTATTTTTAAGTAATCCATCATATTTTCCGGTTATTCCTACTCCACGTTTCATTTTAAATGCAAAATCGTTTTTATTAGAACCTGTATATTCTACTTTAGAGTAGTGGAATTCATGTCCATGATATTGTGTGTTTTTATTTAATATTGGATTTTCTTGTATTACTTCTGCAATAGTATAACTTAATCCTTGTACTTTTTTTGTTAAATACGATTTGTATGGAAAAACATTTACCATTGATTCATTATCTATAGAATTAGTTAAATACATTAATCCACCACATTCTGCATATATGGGATGTTTATCTATTGAGAACTGTTTTATAGATTTTAACATTGGAGTATTGTTTGATAATTCTTTCTTAAAAATTTCAGGATATCCTCCACCCAAATATAATGCGTCAACATCTGGTATTTCTTCGTCATGTATTGGACTAAAGTATATTAGTTGTGCTTTATTAGCTTCTAATGCTTCTAAATTTTCTTTATAATAGAAGTTAAATGCTTCGTCAAATGGTATGCCTATTTTTGTTTTTTGTTTTGTTTTATTTTCAGACCATATTGGTTCATAATTATCTGCAATTGGTTGAGAATCATTCATTATATCTAATAATAAATCTAAATTTATATTGTCTTCTATTAATTCTCCCCATTTTTCTATTAAATCTTTTATTCTTTCTTCTTCAACAGCAGGAATTAAACCCAAATGTCTTTGTTCCATAGTTATTGATTTATCACGTACTATTCCACCAAGTACTTGTGTATTTGATAATGTTTCAACTGCTTCTTTTGTTTTTAAATAATGTTTTTGACTTTTTACATTATTCAATATCACACCTTGTATATTTATCGCTTTATCTAATGCTTTAAAACCGAGTGTCATCGCCGCTGCACTTCGCACCAAACTTCGACTATTAATTATTAAAATTACTGGTGCATTTAAAGCTTTAGCTATTGAAGAAGTAGTTCCAACATCAGTTATTGGACTTATACCTTCGTATAATCCTCTTACACCTTCTATTATCCCATAATCAGCATTTGAGGATGTCATACCCTGTTTAAAAGATTGTCTGATTTGTCCTTCTGTCATGAAAAAGGAGTCTAAATTTCTTGCATCAAATCCTGTGGCTATTTTATGATATGAAGGATCTATATAATCTGGACCTACTTTAAAAGATTGAATTTTATGTTTTTTTGATAATGCTTTCATTATTCCTGTTGCTATGGTAGTTTTTCCAACACCACTTCCTGTTCCTGATAATACAATTCTTTTCATACAAACCAGTTTATTATTCGTTAATCGATGTATCCATTAAGATATTATTATATTTTTAAATCATAGCATATAATTTTTTTTGAGTATGTTGAATCTTTAAATATATATAAAAAACATATATAACACTGTTAAATTAGGAGAATAAAAATACCATAAAAATTAAATAAATATATAGATAATATATCAGGGAGAATACCCAAATGGTTAATGAAAGAATAGTTGCCTTATCAAACCAATTACGTGAAGAAGGTGTACAAGTAAGTGTAAGAAGTACAAAAACTGCTTGTGATGTATGGGAATTAATGAAAAGTTCAACAAACATTAAAGACATGCAAAATGCATTAAAAAGCGTATACATTAAAGATACACATGATGAAAAAAAATTTGACGACATATTCGAAGAACTATTTAATGAACCTGATGAAACAATCAAACACAAAACAAAAGAAACAAGCGACAATGCTATTAATGATCCCGCCATAGAACAAGAAGACATAATGGGAATGCCCGATTCACAAATAACAGACATCCCAATAGAACAAATGATACCACCAGAATTTGATGCAGAAACACTACAACAAAATAAAATACATGAAAAAGATTTATTAAAAGTAGATGTAAACCATTTAAATACATTCGACGAAAGAATAGTAGATTTATGCAGAAAATTAGGTCAAAAAATAGCAAATAACAGAGATAGAAGAAAAAGATTACTTAAATCAAACAACATAAACATGCCCAGAACAATACGCAAAAACCTGAAAAATGGAGGCAAACTAATAGATATCGAATACCACAAACCAAAAATAAACAAAACAAAACACATATTCTTAAACGATGTAAGTGGATCATGTGATTGGATAAGCAATTGGTTTTTTTCAATCATATATGCTTGTCAAAAATCCTTTGATAAAATATCATGTTATGAATTTGACAGCAAAGTAATCGAAACAACAGATGCCCTGAAAACAGAATCATACGAAATATCTTACGAAGCAGTGACATTAAAAAAACTTCAAAGAGGAATGATTCACGGACAAACAGACATGGCAAATTCATTTAAAGAATTTTTATCAAAAGCACATTTAAACCATAGAACAAATGTAATCATTTTAAGTGATTGTCGAGATTGGCAAGGAAAACGAGAAGATGGGATTTTAGAAAGTGCACTAATCCTTAAAGAAATCGTGACAAAAAGTTCAAAAGTAATGATATTTAATCCAGAACCTATGAATAAATGGAATACGCCTACAAGTTGTGTAAAAGACTACCAAAATGTTGGTGCAGAAGTTTATGAAATTAAAAATTTAAATAATTTAGCCAAATTAATTACCAAACTATAGAGGGATTTAATGAAATATTTTGTAAGATATGGAGAAATAGGAGTAAAAAGTCCTAAAATAAGACGTAAATTTGAAAAAAAACTAATGTCAAATATTAAAACAGAACTAAACTGTGAATTTGAAAATGATCAGGGAAGACTAACCTTAATAACTGAAGAAAATAATGAAAAAGTACATGATGTGCTAAGTAGAGTATTCGGCATAGTATCCTATAGTCCAATATATGAAACAATAACAGACAAAGAAGAAATTGCCATATTAATTAATGAAACATTACCAACAATGGTTAAATCCGGAAAATTCAATCCAGAAAAAGATACATTCGCTGCAAAATGTAGACGTGTGGGAAAACATGAATTTACCAGCCAAGAAATGGCAGGATATGTAGGATCCGTTGTTATAGATATAACCAATGCAAAAGTAAATCTATCAAAACCTGATTTTACAGTATATGTTGAAGTACGTAACGAAAAAACATACATTTATTATGAAAAAATCCAATGTCTTGGAGGATTACCAGTAGGAAGTCAAGGCAGAGTTGTTTGTTTGATTTCAGGAGGCATAGATTCCCCAGTTGCAGCATGGTTAATGTTAAAAAGAGGATGTTCCGTAACATTGCTTCACTGTGATAATACCCCATTTGGTTCAGGAACAGTTCCTAAAGTACTTGAAAATGCAGATAATTTAAGAAAATATTCTTTAGGTGAAGAGATTAAAGTTTATTCTATAAAATTTGGAGAATATTTAGAACATGCACAGAAAGAAGCTCCACCGCGTATGACTTGTGTATTATGTAAAAGTGGAATGTATCAATCAGCAGCCATATTAGCTAAAAAAGAAAAAGCTAATGCAATAGTGGATGGAAGTAGTATCGGCCAAGTAGCTTCCCAAACATTAAACAATATCGAAGCTACAAGATACCATTGTAGAATGCCAATATTCAGTCCTTTAATAACCTATGATAAAATTGAAATTGAAACAATAGCTAAAAAAATTGGTACCTATGAAACATCAATAATTCCAGATGGTGGTTGCAGTGCAGTACCGAAATATCCTGAAACTCATGCAGATTTAGAGTTAGTGAAGAAGATTATTGAAGATATAGATCAAAAAAGTGTAATAGATGAGGTATCTCAAACAATCACCAGAATTGATTTATAACTTAATAATTTTCATTTTATTATTTTTTTTTAGTGGTTATATGAATTTCAAAGAAGAAATAATCAAAAATAAAGAAAAAATCCATACAACAGAACTAGGCGTTAAACGTGTACAAAATAATCTTAATTTAGATACTGAGGATATTGTAAATTATTGTATCAAAATTATTGAAAATAAAAATAGTGTAATTTCTAAAAAAGGAAAAAATTATTATATAAACTATGATAATATTGAAATTACTTTAAACTCTTCTAGTTTTACTATTATCACAGCCCATATTAAAAAATAATCATAATTTGTTTGATAAATATTGACCTAAACGTCTAGATAACGCCAATATAGTGTATATTGGAGGCATGCCTGGTGCTTTTGGAAGTACGCTTCCATCAGCAACATATAAATTTTGTATTTTCGTTTCTAAATTATTATCTACTACATCCCCAATTCTGGCTGAAGCGATTAAATGAGCTCCTCTCACATGAGTTGAAGATAAACTTTTTATATCTGCCCCTGCTTTTACTAATATATTTCCTGCTATTGCAGCTCCTCTTGCAAGTAATGATGCATCTTCGAAGTCTATTCCTTTAACAACTTCGTTCATGTAAACATGTCCTTTTAAGTTGTCTGGTACTTTAACCATCAAACTTATGATGTCATCTGCTGTAGCATCAGGATGTGTTTCTTGTATTTTTGGTAGCAATAGGTGACTAGTATGTGATGATATTACTATGTGAGGTAAATGAATGTATTTGTTCATCTGGATTTCATAATCTTGATTAGCTCCTTTCAAATATGCTCCTACTGTTATAAAAGGATCTACAGAAAATGTTTCACCTGCTTTTATTCCGACTGTTCGGAGTAATTTAGGAGTTACCATTCCTCCTGCTGCAACTATTACAATATCTGCTAAGTATTGATTGCCTTGATTTGTTTTTACTCCTTTTATTATATTGTGTTCTGCTATTAAACCAATTACTGCTTCGTTTGTAATTAATTTTATTCCATTTTCTTTTGCAATTTTTAAATCTTCTAGACTATCCCATTTTGCACCGTTTGGACATCCCCATGCACATTTTCCGCATTGAATACATTTTTCGGGGTTAATTCCTTTTGGCATGTCTTTCATGTCTAACCCTAATTCGGATGATGCTTTTTTTAATAGTTTATTTATTTTTCCTTCATGCGTTTCGGGCATGGTTTGTATTCCAATTTCTTCTTTTAATTGTTCTAGTTGAGGTGTTATGTCGATATCATATTCTTTTAATTCTTCAACTAGTGTTGGTATGAAGTTTCCTGCTATTACTAGGGATGATCCTCCGACTAAATCTGTTTTGATTAGTTCCATTTCATTTTTATCCCATGCATCATAGTATTTATATGCATCTTTTGCATCAGATGTTGGACCTTTTTCTATTATTGTGATGTTTACATTAGAATTTTTTGATAATTCTCTTGCTACACTTAATCCTCCTGTTCCTGCACCTACTATTATTACTTCTTTCATGAAAATCACTTATTTTCTTTATTTTTTCTTTTATTTTTTGCTTTTTGTATTGATGTTAAATCAAGTAAATTTTTTCTATCATATGGCGTGATTTCCTCAAAACCCTCATCATATTGTATTTTATTTTCATTGTTTTGTTGAAAATGATATTCTTTTTCTTTTTTATCTTTGTGTTGAATTTTGTTACTTAAATATTCTCCTATAATAGCTGTGATGAAGCATATAATTGCTGCTACTATCATAGGTACTAATAAACCGAGTAATAAATTGAAAATTACTTCTATTGGACTTATATTTATTGGTATTTCTATTGATGGCATATAATTACTTAAAAATAATCCTGATGGATAACTTATAATATAACTTATGGCCGCGTATAATATTCCTGATAGTACTGCACTTTTTTTATCTTTTGTTAAAAATGGCAAAATAAATCCTAATGCAACTAAAAGTAGTAAGTAACTTATTCCTAATCTTGTTAAGATTAATGCAGCAAATGCTCCGATTATTATGGATAATACTTTTAAAATGTTTTTCAAGTGTAACACCTATATATATTATAACAATGTTATTTTTATATTTTATTATATATACTAGATATTTATATAGGTAAATTTATTAAAAGTTTACTTTACAAAAGTAGTAATAAGAATAAATTAAGAGGGATTATAATTAAATTCAAAACATTGGAAAATCCAAATACAAAAGAAGCATATGACATAATACAAGAAGGATTTGATAAAAAAGCCATGATAATCATTTTATCAAAATGTCATGTAGAATATGAAGGCAGAGCAAGAAGCGTACTTGAAAGTGGTGACCGATTAATTTTAATAAAAAAAGATGGTACATTTGCAATTCATCAAGAATTAAATTTAGATCCCGTGAATTGGCAAGCTCCCGGCTGTAAAAATAAAGTATCTTCAACAGATGAAGGAATTCTACTAACCAGTAAAAAAATTAAACCTAACGAAGAAATTAAAGTTTTTTTAGATGAAATATATAATATCACATATTATAATTGTGTTGATACAAAAGATCTTGAAATACGTGGCTATGAAAAACATATGGTCGATTTAGCCTGGGAAAAACCAGACATTATCGAAAAAGGTTTTAGACCAACCAGACGTGAATACCAGACCGAAAATGGTTTTATTGATTTAATGGGAACAGATGCCAATGAAACCTTAATGATACTGGAATTTAAAAGTAGAAAAGCGGGTATGAATGCAGTAAAACAATTAAAAAGATATGTTGATTGTTTTAAAGACAACAAAGATTTTGTTAGAGGGATAATTGTTGCTCCCGATATTACTGTAAATGCTTTAGAAGAACTTGAATCATTACAGATGGAATTTATCCCTATGGAAGCACCATTAAATCTTATAAAAGAAGACATTTCAACATTAGATTCCTTCTTTTAAACTATGAATTACATTAAAAATTCATAATCCTCCCCATTTATACTTAAAAGAATTGCATCGACAATACATGCAGTATTCCAACCAACAACCTTAGTTGCAACATCCTTTAATTCTTCAGGTATTTCTTCAGCACCATAAGGTCTTATAATTATAATTGCTTTGTTAAACGATTGAGCATAACGTATATGTTCTTTAATCCTATCCCTATCATCATCCCATAAACCAGACAACACAATTAAAGCATCACAGTCATCAATAGCTTCTGCAAAATTATCTGTAGTATCTGTAACATCCTCCCATTTAAATGCTTCAGTAGCTGATTCTAAACGGGACATAAATGTATTATAATCATCACATACTTTTGGATAGGAAATAAATAATTTCCATTTATTCATTTCATCTTCAGGAAATAAATCTAACATATTTTCTCACCCCATTATATATTAGCATGACGTTCTATTTCTATTTCTTCACCAGTATTTTCATCATATACTGTAAAACAATCTTTTGGACATATACTTGCTGATGTTTCTATTTCATATAATGTTTTAACCATTCCTTCAACTATACCATCTTCTACGAAGCCACCTTGCATATTAATTAGATTATCCTTATCTAAAAATAATATTTGTGATG
Source organism: uncultured Methanosphaera sp. (assembly GCA_946537725.1). Lineage (GTDB taxonomy): Archaea > Methanobacteriota > Methanobacteria > Methanobacteriales > Methanobacteriaceae > Methanosphaera. The sequence continues at coordinate 10,471 of CAMNFZ010000004.1, read as the reverse complement.
TTTTTGTACATGCTCCACACCCTTTACAGTTATTTCTATCTATTTCTACTTCATACATTTTCTCACCTATATTAATTGATAATATATTTAACCTTTTAATTATAGATTATTATTTAATATTTTAGTCAAGATGATAGTTATGGAAGAATTTAAGATTGCTTGTTGCCAAATGAATGTTATAGATGATAAACAAACAAACATTAATCATGCATTGGAATTAATTGAAGAAGCTGCTTCAAACAATGCTAAACTGATTACTCTACCCGAAATGTTCAATACACCTTATACTAATGCCAAGTTTATTGAAAATGCGGAAGAGGAAGAAAATAGTTATACTTTAGAAAAAATGTGTGAAGTTGCTAAAGACAATAATATCTTTTTACAAGCAGGTTCCATCCCAGAACGTGACGAAGGTAAAATTTATAATAGTGCATATTTAATTGATGATAATGGAAAAATTATTAGTAAACATAGGAAAGCTCACTTATTTGATATTAATACACCAAGTATGAAATTTACTGAATCAGATACATTATCTGCAGGAAATAAGGTAACAACAGTGAAAACTTCATTTGCTACTATTTCATTAGCTATTTGTTATGATATCCGTTTTAATGAGTTTTGGAATATAATGAATCAAAAAAGATCAGACATAATATTGTTACCTGGAGCATTCAATAAAACCACTGGTCCTCTTCATTGGGAAACACTTATTCGAGCACGTGCTATTGACAATCAGTTGTTTGTCGTAGCTACTTCGCCAAGTCAACTTGAAAATCCTTATTATGTAGCATGGGGTCATTCTATGATTGTTGATGCATGGGGTAAAATATTAGCTAAGGCTGATGAAAAAGAGGAGATAATTTACTCAGTATTAGATCCGGAATCTATTAAAACAGTTCGTGAACAGATCCCTATTATTAAAAATAAAAGAAAAGATATTTATGAAACAATTTATAAAAAAGAATGAATAAAAGTAGAATTGATTATTTTTTGGATTTTTTAACTTCAGCTTCAATTTTTTTAATGGATTTGTTAGCAACTTTTTTAAATTCTTTATCTCCTGTTGCTGCACGTCTTGCTTTTTTAATAGGATCAATAGCTCTTTCTTCTTTAATATCACCTAATGCTTTAGCTGCTGAAGTTCTCACACCCCAATCATCATCTTTCAATAATTCAATTATTGGATCAACTGCTTCTTTAACTTCCATTTCACCTAATGCTTTAGCAGCAAACTTTCTTATTGCAAATTCTTCAGAATTTAATGCTCCTATAAGTTCTTCAGATACTGTATCATCACCAATATCTTTTAATGCTAATATAACATATTTTTGAACTACTGGATTATCTGAGTTTAATGCTGTTATTAATGGTTTTATTGAGTCTGTACCTATTTCTGCCAATGATTTTGCTGCTTGAAATCTTACATGTGGATTTTTATCTTCAAATGTATTAATTAATAAGGAGATACCTTCTTCAGGATATTCCACTAATTCTTTACATGCTTCTTGTCTTATTTCATAATCATCATTAGCAAGATTTTGTTTTATTGTACCTATATCTGTCATAATAATAATTCCCTTTGTATTTTAATTTATATGAAATACTATGGTATTATATCTATAAAAAAGTAGTTAATAATATTATTTATTACTTCAAAGAATATTATTTAAATCTTAGAAAAAAATTTAACAATATGAATACATAATAAGTATTATGAATCATCTTAATATCTACGGAACTGAAATAATAAGAAATAGTTTAAAGATAGAAGATACTCTTATAATTTCTGATTTGCATTTTGGTTATGAAAGTTCTTTAAATAATGAGGGTTTAATGATACCCCAACATCAATTTGATAAATTAATAGAAACTTTAGATTGTATTCAAGAAAAAGCTAATGCTAAGAGAATAATTTTAAATGGTGATATTAAACATAACTTTGGCAGTATCAGTAAACAGGAATGGAAGGAAGTTTTAGATTTTATTGATTATCTGTCAGATATTTTTATAGATATTAAGGTAGTTAAAGGAAATCATGATAATTTTACACAATATATTTTGAATAAAAGAGATTTAATCTTAGAAGATTATGTATTAATTGATAAGTTTATGATTACACATGGACATAAGATACCAGAAAAAATACCTGAAAAAATTGAAACAATCATAATTGGACATGAACATCCATGTATTGGTGTTAGAAATCAGGAACGTGTTGAAAAAGTTAAATCATTTCTTAAAGGAAGATGGGAGAAATATAATTTAATTGTATTGCCTTCTTTTACAACCATCAGTTCAGGATCTGATGTTTTGCATGAAAAAACGATTTCACCCTTTATTAAAAATGTTTTAGATTTTGAAGTTATTGCTGTTGAAGATGATGAAATTTATCCTTTTGGATTAGTTAAAGACATATTGAATGTTGAACGAGAATTAAATGAGTATTAGAGCTGATATTATGTCCGTAGAGTATACTGATGAACATATCCATAACTTACTACATCCTTATGTGAGTAAATGGTTTAAGAGTAAGTTTGAAACTTTTACTGAAGCTCAAAGACAATCCATCCCCCACATTAATGCTGGAAAGAATATTTTAATTTTATCACCAACAGGTTCTGGTAAAACTTTAACAGCATTTTTAGCCATATTATCTGGATTAACAAGCCTTAGTGAAAGGAATATGCTTGAAGAAAAGGTTTATTGTATTTATATTTCTCCTCTTAAGGCTTTAGATAATGATATTTTTAAAAATTTAGAAGAACCTATTGAGGGCATTAATAATATAGCAGGACATGATGTTGGAATTAAGCAAGCTGTTAGAACCGGTGATACTACCCAGTACCAACGTTCTAAAATGTTAAAGCATCCACCACACATATTAATTACTACTCCCGAAACTTTATCCATTCTTCTAGTTGCACCAAAATTTAGGGAAAAATTGAAAAGTGTACGATATGTTATAATAGATGAAATACATTCATTAGCTGAAAATAAGAGAGGTACTCATTTAAGTCTTAGTTTAGAAAGATTAAACGAATTAACTGGTGGTTTTACCAGGATTGGTTTAAGTGCAACTGTTAGCCCTCCCGAGAGAATTGCTAATTTTTTGTCAGGTTATTTCTGGGGACATCCACGTGATTGTGAAATTATTAATGTTAATTATCTGAAACAGTTAGATATGAAGGTAATGTGTCCTGTTGAAAATATTATTGAAACTGATCAAGAAACTTTAAATGATGAACTTTATAATTTGTTACATAAATTGATTCAGGAACATAAGACTACGTTAATTTTTACAAATACTCGTAGTGGTGCTGAAAGTGTGTCATATAAGTTAACTCAACATTTTCCTAAATATTATAATTCAAAGAATGTTATGGCTCATCATTCCTCCTTATCTAAAGAAGTTAGATTAGAAACAGAAAATGAGCTTAAAGAAGGTAATTTGAAAGTTGTTGTAAGTAGTACATCCTTGGAATTAGGTATTGATATTGGTTATATTGATCTGGTTATTCTTATCAGTTCACCTAAATCTGTTTCTAGGGCTCTTCAACGTATTGGTCGTAGTGGACATCAATTACATGAAAAATCGAAGGGCCGGATGATTGTCGTTAATAGGGATGATCTTGTTGAATGTAGTTTAATTCTTAAGAATGCTATTGAAGGAAAAATTGATAGGATTAGTTTACCTTCAAATTGTTTAGATGTTCTTGCTCAACATATTTATGGTATTGCTATTGAAGGCAGACAAAATATTAAACATGTTTATCATGTCATAAAACAAGCTATGCCCTATCATGATTTAAGTTGGGATGCATATGAAGATGTTTTACGTTATCTCGCAGGAGAATATTCCCGACTTGAACAGAGATATGTTTATGCTAAAATTTGGATTGATTGGGATAGTAATACTTTTGGAAAAAGGGGAAAACTTGCCCGTGTTCTTTATTCTACTAATGTAGGAACTATTGCTGATAGAAGTCATGCCAAAGTTAAATGTAATGGACAGATAATTGGTAATATTGATGGAGATTTTATGGAACGTTTACATAAAGGAGATACTTTCGTATTGGGTGGTCGTGTTTACCAGTTTAAGTATGCAAGAGGTATGACTGTAACAGTGGTACCTAGTGGTAGTACTCCAACAATTCCTTCATGGGTTTCTGAACAGTTACCTTTATCTTATGATATTGGTATTTCAATTCAGAATTTCCGAGCCATTATGGAATGGAAGTTATCTACAGATGTTTCTGAGGAAGATATTATTAATTATATTAAGGATTATTTATATGTGGATGATAATTCTGCATCTTCGATTTATTACTATTTTGTAGAACAGTATTTATATAGTGAAATTCCGTCCAGAAATAAGTTGTTGATTGAATATTATACTGGTTTTGGTGGTAGAAAATTTGTTGTTTTCCATTCATTGTATGGTAGACGTGTGAACGATGCTTTAAGTCGTGCCGTTGCTTATATTATTGCTCAACGTTATCATCGTGATGTTATGATTAGTATTGATGATAATGGCTTTTATTTAAGTAGTGATTCTAAGATTGGTGGTGCAGAAGCTTTTGAAGAGTTAAATAGTGAAAATTTAAGAGAAATTCTTATTAGTGCTATTGATAAAACTGAAACTTTAGCCAGCAGATTTAGAGATTGTGCAAATAGATCTTTAATGATTTTACGAAGGTATAAAGGTAGAGAGAAAAGCGTTGGTCGTCAGCAAGTAACCAGTAAAATATTATTAAACTTTGTTAAAGAAGTTGATGATCATTTTGCTATTTTGGAGGAAGCACGTAGAGAAGTTATTGAAGATTATATGGATATTAATCATGCAGAAGAAGTTTTAAAAGATATTGAAGAGAAGAAAATTGTTATTAAAACCATTGATACTGTAATTCCAACTCCTTTTGCTTTTAATTTAGTTTCAAGAGGTTATTTGGATGTTTTAAAATATGAAGAAAGAGCTGAATTTATTAGGAGAATGCATGAAGCTATTATTCAAAAAATCAATGAAAATAGAAGAAAAATATAAACATTAGTTAATGAATTTTAAAAAATGATAATTAATTTATAATAAAAAAGAATTAATAGTAACAATAACCAATAGATAGATATTTTTAATATAAATAGCAAACATAGTAATAAGCAAGTAGGTAATATAATAATAAATAATAGGGGAGAAAAGATATGGCAGAGAAAAAATATTATCCTTCAGAAGAAATACACGTTAAAGAAGAATTTTCATCCTATGTAACATTTGAAAACATATATGGTGGCCATAAAACATACATAAAAATTCCCAACAAATGCGATATAAATTTAAATGTTTATGATTTGATCCCCGGAATTTCAGTAATTATAGAACATTCAAATTTAATAGACACATTTAGAAGTAACAACGACATATTATATTACGAACATCCCGAAGATGCTTTATTATTAAATTATGTGGCTCAAGGACAGTGTCAATACGAATTAGAACCAGACAAATATTTATTTATTAAGGAAAATTATATTAATGTTTATATAAAGGAATTAAATCCACATTCTTTCAGTTATATTGGTGATGTGACATTATACCATATAATTATAAACAAAAAACAATTTAAAGAATTTACAGGACGTAATAAAGAATTCAATGAAATAGTACAAGAGTTATTTGAATCAACAAAAAAAGAAAATTGCATAATATTCAAATCCCCCAATAGAATAACCGAAATTATTGAAGAATTCAGTAGATTTGAAATTAAAAAAGAAAAAAGTGCAAAATTATTCTTTGAATTAAAAGCATTGGAATGTTTATTAGTCCTCTATGAATATGGTATCAATGATGAAAAGAATATTCAACGTACATATTCTGATGCAACAATAAGAGTAGTTCGAAATATAAAAAATTCATTATCCCGAAATATTGCAAGTTATGTTTCTTTAGATGCATTATCTTTAAATTATGGGATAAACTTAACTACACTAAAAAATTGTTTTAAAGATATGTATGGAAAGCCATTGTACACATGGTACAAGGAGTATAAATTTATTCGAGCGAAAGAATTGATTAAAAATACAGATTATCCGATTTCTAAGATAGCTTATATGGTAGGATATAAGAGTAGTAGTAAGTTTGCAAAAGCATTCAAGAAAGAAATGGGTGTATTACCTTCAGTTTATCGTAAGAATAAAAAATAACTTCCAAATTCAACTTTTTTTTAAATAATTTCCAAAAATTTTTCGTAAAAATAATAAATAAACAAAAACAAATATATTACATAAGTTATAACCTTAAAAAAATAAACGAGAGATACAATGAATTATTTATTAGCAGTGATAATATTAATTTACATTGCAATGATGGTTCTGGTAGGTTATATTGCTTGGAAACGTACAAGTAGTAATGAAGATTACTTAGTTGCAGGACGTAAAACCAGTTCAATTGTAATGGCACTTAGTTATGGTGCTACATTTATCAGTACTGCAGCAATCGTAGGTTTTGGAGGTTTAGCAGGAACTAATGGTTTAGGAATATTATGGTTAGTATTTTTAAATATTGCAGTAGGAATATTCATAGCATTCGTATTCTTCGGTAAACCAACAAGAGCAATAGGTAAATATTTAAATGCATTAACATTTCCAGAATTTTTATCAAGAAGATTTAACAGTAAATTCATCCAATATTTCAGTGGATTACTAATCTTTTGTGCAATGCCAGTATATGCAGCTAGTGTATTAATAGGAGCTGCAAGATTTTTAGAAACAACATTAAGTGTAGAATTCCAAATTGCTATTATCATATTAGCAATAATTATTGGATTCTATGTGATATTTGGTGGATTAAAAGGAGTAATGTATACCGATGCAGTTCAAGGAATTATAATGTTCTTTGGAATGCTTGTATTATTAGTAAGTATTTATTGGGTGCTTGGTGGAGTAACAAATGCTCATACATTACTATCAAACATGGCACCACTATTCCCAGAGACAGCTAAAGCAACAGGTGCTACTGGATGGACAACATTCCCTAAAGTAGGAAGTGTGTTCTGGTGGAACCTAGTTACATCAATCATTATGGGAGTAGGAATTGGAGCAATAGCTCAACCACAATTAGCAGTAAGATTTATGACAGTAAACAGTAACCGTGAACTAAACAGAGGAGTTCTTATTGGTGGAATATTCATATTTGTAGCAACATTCTCAGCATATGTTGTAGGAGCATTATCTAATGTGTACTTCTACCAGACAACAGGACAAATAGCTTTACAAGCAGCTGGAGGAAATGTAGATAAAATTATACCAACATTCATAAGTTCAGCAATGCCAGAATGGTTCACATACATTTTCACATTAACATTATTATGTGCAGCAATGAGTACACTAAGTACACAATTCCACTCACAAGGATCAGCAATCGGACACGATATATATGCATCCACACGTAAAGATAAGAAAGAAAGCATGAGTGTAACCCGTATAGGTATACTAATTGGTATTGTATTAGCAGTAATATTAGCATTTATATTACCTGGAGGAGTTGTAGCACAAGGTACAACAATCTTCTTCGGTATTTGTGCAGCTGCATTTATGCCAGTGTACATCTGTGCTTTATTCTGGAAACGTACAACCAAACAAGGAGCAATAGCAGGTATTGTTAGTGGAGCTTTAGTAAGTCTTTTCTGTTTATTATTCACACACCAAAAAGAAGCAGCAGGAATTGGACTTTGTAAAATGCTAACTGGACAAACAGTTTTATTTACTGCAATGCCTTGGCCATATGTAGATCCAATGATTATTGCATTACCAATATCATTCATAGTTACAATTGTTGTAACACTTCTTACACATAACACAAAAGAAGAACAAGAAGAAATTAATAAAATGTTCGATGCAAAAAATAGTGTAGGTGATGCACAATGATTGAAATTTTAGGACTTAGTGATCCATGGATACTTGGAGGATATCTTGGTTGTGTTATCATAACATTAATTTGTGTAATCTACGGAGCTATTAACTGGAATAAGGAATAAATTATTCCACTTTCCCCACCTTATTTTTATAACTAATTTTTTTAAACTTGATTAACAAAAATATAACTAGTGATATAATGTTATATGCGATAATAGATATTGGTTCCAGCATTATCAAGTACAAAATTTACGAATACGTTAAGGATAATGTTGAACCAGTCATAATACATGATAAAACAATGGGATTAATAAATTATAGAGAAAACAATGTTTTAACAAACGAGGGAATAGAAGTATTATTAAGTACTTTAAATGAATTTAAAAAATATTCTGAGAAATTAAATGTAGATAAATCTTTTTACATAGCAACTGCCAGTCTTAGAAATATTGAAAATAGGGAAGAAGTTTTAACTATTGTGAAAACTAAATTAAACATTGATATTAAAGTATATACTGGTGAAGAAGAAGCTAAAAACAGTTTTAATTCATTAAAATGGGTTGATACATCATCAAATGATGGAATACTTGTAGATATTGGGGGAGGAAGTAGTGAGATAACTATTTTTGAAAACCGTGATGAAATATTAGAACAAAAAAGTATCCCTATTGGTGTGTTGAGTATATATAATGAGTATGTGAGTTTATTATTTCCCACAATAGAAGAACAACAGGTTATACTTGATAAGATATTAGATAAAATTAATGATTTGAATATTGCTGATTATTCAAAAGAATATTTGTATGGAATAGGGAAAACTTTTGTTTCATTAAAACGATTATTTGAACATATGAATATTAAAAAAGATAAAAGCAACATATTAACCATAGAACAAGTGGATATTGTTTTAGATGAATTATCCACGAATACTAAAGAAAATTTTAAACCTGCTCTTATAGTGGATTCAGAAAGAGTACATACTATGATACCAAGTTTATTAATTACCAAAGTATTATCTATACGTTTTAACATTAAAAAAATACAAGTTTGTGATGTTACATTACAAGATGGCATAATATTAGGTGTTGTTAAAAACATTTAATACTTAGATTAAATATAACTTTAATAAGAATAGTTTGGGAGTAATAAATAATATGCCAGTAGTAACTGTAGAAGCTTCAAAAGAGTTAACAAAAGAACAGAAAAAAGAAATGATAGAAAAAGTATCACAAGTAGTTGCTGATGAATATGGATTACCAATTCAGACAATAACTATGGTTATACGTGAAAATACTCCAGACAATATAGGAGTTGCTGGAAAACCAGTTTCAGGAGAATAAAAAAATATAGGAGTGGAGTGATATGCCTGTAGTAACAGTTGATGGACCAGGAAATGCAACAAAAGAACAGAAAAAAGAAATAATTGAAAAAGTATCAAAAATTGTAGCAGATATTTATGGAATGCCTGTAGAAGCAATAACTGTTATAATAAGAGGAACACATCCTGATGATGTGGGTGTTGGTGGAAAACAATTATCAGAAATGTAAATGGGTGAAAATGTGGCTGTAACAATTGATGAAAATATTTGTAATGGAATAAGTGCTTGTCCTGAAGGTGGATTATGCATAGAAAATTGTCCGACAAAAGCAATAGAAAATAATGATGATAGACCAAAAGTCAAATATTTTTCTTGTGTAGATTGTGGAATTTGTGTAGATAAATGTCCTAATAATGCTATTATAGCAGCAAGAAGAAGTTAATAATAGAATTATCTCCTCCAAATTTTTCTTCTATTTTTATGATATTAATATATTCAAACATATATTGCAAGTGTAAAATAAGTTAATTAATTCATATACCTTTTCAAAATATATGATAAAAACAGTTTATTATTCATTATGAGTAATGTCACTAACCATTACATATTACATAATATTTAAAGTTATTATATTCCCATTTAATAAGATACTTAGAATATTTTTAACAGATCATGGCAAGAAATAACTTATTTTACATAAACTAATACCATAACAATGTTGCTGAAAAAAATTCGAATTAATATGTACAAAACAACAAATAAGAAAATAATCCACAATACAGGAGAACTATGATGAATAAAAAAATTATAGCAATAATAGCAGCCATCATAATAGTAATAAGTTGCATATTATTATATTTTGCAATAACACCATCATACAAAACAGTAGAAATGAGTGGTTATGAAATAGAAGTACCACAGAGCATGATAAATGTAGAAAATAAAACTGAAAACTATAATACTTATGATGATTCCAGCCATAATTTATCCATCAAAACTTGGGCATGGAAAAACACTCAGGACAATAACCTGAACGGATGTTATGACATAGGAGCACAACTAGGAAGCAATCTGGGACAAAATTGCACATACAAAAACATATCCTTGTACAATAAAAGTAATACTTACACATACTTTGATTACAATGCTATGACTGGGTCAATGATAGTAATCACCACAAATGAACTTGATACAATAATTCATATGGTAGATACTATGAAAAAATCAGAAATCAGACCTAATAT
>CAMNFZ010000003.1 GCA_946537725.1 uncultured Methanosphaera sp. | reverse complement strand
CAGTACTACACGAAGTATCAACACCAGACCTAGACGATACAATAAGAATCAAAGATTATTACAGTACCCAAACCCCATCAGAGACTAGATAAATAATAAATATAAAAAATTTGAATTTAAAAATGAATAGTAAACTAATAAAATGTGTCAAATATTTTTAAACTTATAAAAATTATGAATATACCTATACATTAATATAAAACTTATTTGTTTAATTAAATCAATATACTAATTGAATAATTGATAATAAATTTATGGGGTGTTTTAAATGGCAAAAGTAGGATTTTCTAAAGTTTTAATTCCAAATGGATAAAATCCATAAAAATGCACTTAATGGTGTATTATTTTCCAATGGTAAAACATACATTGAAATATATGAAGTTCCTCAAAATAGTTCATATGAATTAATGTTAAAAAATGGAATGAAAAATACGAATATACTAAACAAAAACATTTATTTCTAATGACATAACTTTCAAATCAATAACTAAAGAATACAAAAAAATAAAATGAAAGAATCATATTTAAAAAAATAATGAGAGCATAAGCGAAGATTATCTGGATTTATTGGAAGATTCTTATACTACTGTTAAAAGACGCGTATATTTTTATGAAAACAAAATTATCCAATTAAGAAACAGTTTAACTGCTAAAAATAATGAAATGAATGAGTTAAATGAAAAGACATCTGTGAGGGGTTTAATAAAATACAATACTGCTCGATTAGATATTAAAAATGTAGGAAATTCTGAAAATAGTATTGAAATTATCCAAGTTTCTGATCATTCAGCAAATTATGAGTTTCCATCATGGTTTACAGATAAAAAAGGTTCTGGTTTAACTTTAGAAAGTTCAAAAGGAGAATTAAACTTAAAAATAAAATGTGTACAAGATGGAGAATTGAATTTAAACCTTTTAAGTATGAATTATAAAATTAATAATAAGAGAATTCCTATTTATATTAATTACACAGATTTAAAAATTAACGATGAAACCATATTTGAATCAAATAAAGTTGTATCTCATGACAGTAAGTATAAATATACTAAAAAAGTTGAAAATGGAGAAATTATAGATATTTATGTCAAGTGGGAACCAATTAGTTTATTTACTTCCGGTGAAATTGAAGAGAATATTATCGATGTACCTTACTTGAACAAACTTAAGAAATATCATACTGCACGTATCGATATAAAAAATTATGGAAATTCCGAAAATAATGTTAAAATTTTAGAAAATTCAGATTCATTTTCTAAAGCAAACTATCCCTCCTGGTTTAGTAATGATAAAGGTTCAGGTTTAACTATTGAAAGTTCAAAAGGAGAATTAAACTTAAAAATAAAATGTGTAAAAGACGGAGAATTAAATATTACACTTTTAGGAATTGATTATAAAATTAAAGGAAACCGATTACCTATTTATATAAATTTCAGAGAGTTTAAAATAAATAATCAAACAATTTTTAATTCAAATAATGTCCTTTCACACGATGCTAACTATACCTATACTAAATCAATTAAAGATGGCGATGAAATTGAGATTTATCTTTCATGGGAACCTTTATAACAAAATAATATTTAAATTGTAAATGCGTAATCTATTTTGCACATATTCTATGGATACATACTTTGTAAAATGTATTATTTTTATATAGGGCCTGGAAGATAGACCTTTTTTTGTTTAAACTCTGATTTTATTTTTTTATCTTTTTTTTATCATTTTTGATAATATTTATTTTGATTAATTAGTAAATGTTTAATTTTTTATGTTTTTCCTAATTATCATCAATTTAATATACCTTATTCTTTAAGTAGATTTTTCCACATTTGAACAAAGACAAAAATTCAAAGAAATTAATAAAAGTTTTCAAACTAAAATATAATAAGAGATTTCTTTATTTAAAACATAATAAATAAATATTATAATTAATAAAGTAACAAATAATTGTAAGGAGGTCCATACCATTTGCAAATATTCCTTAAAATCCAATTTGTTAAATAACAACATTCAAGAAAATGATAATTACAATTTAAATGTTAATGATTTCATTAATATATTTAGAGATCTCAATAAAATATTAAGTAATACTTCAGCATATGAAGATATAAATGACATTTCAAATAATTTATTGAATAATAAAATAGATTTACCTCATTTTACATATAATGAATATAAAATGTTAGAAGAAGAATTTTTTAAAATTGAATTATCCCTTAAAGAAGCGGATTTCAATCTTTCCCATGATGTTTTGAATTATCTTCGTTATTTAAAAGAGATGATTGAAGTTCAAGTAAAATCATATAACATCCCCATATCTGTTGTTATTCCCACTTTTAATGTTGAACGTTTTATTGGAGATTGTTTATGTAGTTTGATTAATCAATCCTTTAGTGATTTTGAGGTTATTGTTGTAGATGATTGTTCTTCTGATTCTACTACCGATATTGTTGATTATTATTCAAAGTTAGATAGTCGTATCAAATTATTTGAGAATTCTATTAATGTTGGTTCTGGTGGTTCTAGAAACTTTGGTTTGAAACAAGCAAAGGGTAAGTATGTTTTGTTTGTTGATGGTGATGATTGGTTGGATGTTAATTGTCTTGAAAAGTTATATAATCTTGCTGAAAAGCACAACACCCAGACTGTTATGTATAAGTTAATTAATTTTGAAGATGATGGAACAAAGTTTATTAAGGATGATTATCTGTCTGTTTCATGTTTAGATCGTTTTAATAATTCATTATTTAATTCTAATGATGTTGAACCTGCAGAGTTATTTGAGGTTTCTGTTGTAGCTATGAATAAGTTGTATCTTAGATGTTTCTTGATGGATATTAATGCTTCTTTTCCTGAGAAGTATATTCATCAGGATAATCCTTTCTTTTATCAGACATTTTGTGAGTGTGAGCGTATTTTTTTAGCTGATGAATATTTGTATAATCGTAGGTTATGGAGTGGTTCTATAACCCATTTACGTGATGATACTGAGTTAGGTACTATTGAAATTGTTGAAACCATATTAAAAGTTTTCATTAATAATGGTTTGTATGATAGATATAAGGAGTATCTGTTGAATCGTTTGCTTTTTAAGTTACGTAATCGTTATACTCTTGTTGGTGATTCATTTAAGGAAGAATACTTTTTTAGAGCTAAAAATAAGTTGAACAAGTTTATGTTTGATTTTGGTTTGTTTGATGATTTGATGGAATGTTTATGGGTTGAAAATAAGGAATTTTTTAATAAAATTATTTATTCTAGGGATTTTGAGGAGTTTATTAAATAATTTTAATTTAATCATTAACAGGTAGGGTTTAGTAATGTGTAGAACTTATTAACCCTATATATTATTTTTGTATTTGTTTAAATTTCGTTAAAAGATTAATAATGATGATTAAATAAAAAAAAATAGTAATCATTTTTTTGAAAATTATGAGAATAATATTTGATATTTTTAATTTTATATCAAATAGATAAATTTAAATCTCGGTTTTAATTTTTATGTTATAATGTTTAAATCAAATTGTATTGTTTTTTTTTGGTAATCGGGGTTAGTTTATTTTGTTTATGTTTCCATAATTATATGCTGTGAGTTCTGTTGGTACTTCATTTAGTGGTAGTATGTTACATGTGTCGAATATTATTGGTTTTTTCATGTTTTTAATTAGTTCCTCATAGTTTAGTGTTTTAAATTCGTTATGTGCTGTTAGTATTAGTATGAGTGAAGAGTCTTTGATTGCTTCTTGGTATTTTATGCTCTTTTCTGGTATGTGTGGATCATGTATTTTGATATCATAGTCTTTTTCTAGTTCGTTTATTATTGAGTATGATGGGCTTTCTCTGTCATCATCTGAGTTTCCTTTGTATGCTATTCCCAGTATTGTTATGGTTTGTCCTTTTTCCACTAGTTTTCGTACTTTATTTGCTACAAATTGGGGCATGTTACTGTTTGTGTCTCGGGATGCTTTGATAATGTCAGCTTCTGTTGGTGCTAGCGCATATATGAAATAAGGATCTATTGCAAGGCAGTGTCCCCCAACTCCAGGTCCTGGGTTATGGAGGTTAACTCTTGGGTGTTGGTTTGCTGTTTGTATAACTTCTAGTGCATTTATTCCTATTTTATCGCATACTTTTACCAGTTCATTTGCTAATGCTATGTTTACATCACGATATGTGTTTTCCATACATTTTGACATTTCTGCTATTTCTGCTGATGTTTTTATGATGTTTCCTTTTACGAATGTTTGGTATATTTGTGCTGCTTTATTTGCACATTCTTTTGTTATTCCACCAATTATTCTGTTGTTATTTATTAGTTCATGTATTATGTTTCCAGGCAGTACTCTTTCTGGACAGTGGGAGAGATATATGTCTGTTCCAATATTGTATCCTGCTTTTTCAAAAAGAGGTTTTATCTGGTTTTTCATGGATAATGGAGCTATTGTGGATTCTATTATTATTGTGTTGCCTTTTTTTAAGTAGGGCATTATTGATTCACATGCTGTTTTTACATAACCTAAATCACATTCGTAGTTTTCTTTATGATATGGTGTCGGTACTGTGATAATATATGCATCTGCTTCTTCTGGTGTTGTTGTTGGAGTGTAATTATTGTTTATTACTTGATCCAGTAGTTGTTGTAGTCCATCTTCTTCTATTGTTATTTGTCCTTGACTTAGTTTTGTAATAATTTCAGTGTTAAGATCTACTCCTATGACCTCACAATCATTTTTTGAAAAAAGTAATGCTGTTGGTAATCCAATGTATCCTTGTCCTATTACACATATTTTCATTATTATCACATTCCTTAATATTTATTTTTTTTTAGTCTGAGTATTGGCTGTTAACTGATAATGGTGCCCATTCCACTTTGATATTTATTATTTCTCCATCCACTACCTGTTTTGTATATTCATATGGTTTTTCATAGGATATTAATGTATTCTCTTCTATTAATATTTTGTTATTTATTGTTAATGATTTTATATCTATGTTTAATGGCATTCTGTGTCCTGTCTTATCTTTGAAGTTCATTGTTTTTAGGGATAATGTGAGTTCTCCTTTTTGTATGCATTTAAGGTGTAGATTTAGTTTTCCCTTGGCACTTTCGATGATTCTTCCCTCACCTGTTTCGTCTGTAAACCATCCTGGCGTGTAGTTAATTATATTGTCATCATCATATGATACGACTTTTGTTTTATTTTCTTTGTCTCCCCTGTTTTTTATGTCAAAGTGTAATGTTGTGAATGGCAAGAGATCGTTTCTTATATTTGATGATTCAAAATACGTACTTTTTCTGGATATTGGATTCCATTCGGCACTTATTGTTACTATTTCCCCATCATTTACTTGTTTTGTGTATGTGTATGGGTTATCATGTGAAACTAGTTTGTTTTCATCTATTATGATGTCACCATTTATTATTAGTCTTTTAATGTCTATTTTTAGAGGTATTCTTGATGCTTGCGTATCCATGAAATTTATTGCCCGTATAAACAATTCCAGCGTTCCTGCGTTGATACATTTAATTTTAAACTTTATCTTACCTTTTGCACTTTCAATTACTTGTCCCAAACCATATTGATTTCTGAACCAACCGGGTGAATAGATTTTTGCGCCATAATCATCTATTGAATATATTTCTATGCAATTGTCTGATTTTCCTTTATTTTTTATGTCAAATCTTGCTGTAGTAAATGGTAGTAGGTCTGACCTTATGGTTGTTGATTCAAAGTATGTGCTTTTTGAGGATATTGGTGACCAGTGTGCTATTACATCAATTATTTCCCCATCTTTTACGTTCCGAGTTATTTCATATGGTTTGTCATGGGAGATTAAGATGTTTTCATCTACTAATGTGTCATTGTTTACTATTAGTTGTTCAAGGTCTACTTTTACTGGTATTCTTTGTCTGTTTTTGTCTCTTAAATCCAGTGTTCTGAGGAATATTTTAAGTGTTCCCGAGTTAATACATTGTATTTGGAAATGTATATGTTCGTTGGAACTTCGTATTACTTTTCCTATACCATTTTTGTCTGTAAACCATTCTGGTGCATATTCACTGGCGTTTTCATCAGTATTTTTTATGACTTCTATGGTGTTGTCACTGTTTCCAACGTTTTTTATGTCAAATCTTATTGTGTCAAATGGCATTAGCGCAGAATTTATTGTATCCTGAAAATGATATATGCTCTGATTGGATACTGTTGACCATTCTGCTTGGATATCTATTATTTCTTGGTCTTCTACTTCTTTAGTGTATTTTAATGGTTTTTCGTATGTTATTACTTTGTTTTCTTCAATTAATGCTTCTTCACATAGTTGGAATCTTTTTAAATCTATTGTAATTGGTATTCTTCTTGCTTTTTTGTCTTTTAAGTCGGCTCCCCGTACATAAACATTTAATTTTCCTTTGTTTATGCATCTTATTTTGAAGTTTATTTTGTTGTTGAAACTTATGATTCTTATACCTGAACCTTCTGAATCTCTGAATTTGTCTAGAATGAATTTAGATTTATTGTCTTGTGGAAATTCCACCATTTCTAGCATGTTATCTTCTGAATCCACATTTTTAAGATCTATGATTAGTGTTCTGAATTTGTCTAATTGGTGGTGTGTTATGAAGTTTTCTTTTTCGTATTCATCATTTTTTAGTAATAAATCTAGTTCTTTTATTGTGTTTACTTCTTGTATTATTCTGTAGAATCTTAGGTTTTTGCTTTTTAGGTTTAATACTAGGTCTGTGTTGTGTTGTGACATATGTCTTATGAATATTTTTAGTTTGTTAAAGTAGTCTTCCTTGTTTTCCTGGTTTAGTTTGTATGTTTTTCTTAGTATATTGAATGTATAGTTTAATATATAGAATTTATTTAAGTTATAAAGGTTGTTTTGTTTAAAAAATGTTAGTAAATTTTCGAATGTTTTGAATAGTTCTTCTGAGTTTATCGTATATGTTTTTTCATCTGAATAAGTGTATTTATAGTCGTTTAGTATGAGTGTTTCTATAGAGTCGTCATGGGTGATTTTTTGGAATATGTTTTTAGTTGTGATTTTTTTTGCTAGGAATGTTGTTTTATAATAGAATAAGATGTTTTCGTAGCTTTTTTGATTTGATGGTATTTGTATTGAATTATTTTTTAGAAATTCGGTTTTGTAGATGTTCATATTATTTTTAGGATTTGAAAATATTTTTTTAGCATTATCTGTGTGTGTGATTGTTGTTGATGTTGTTTTGTCTGTGTTTAGGAGTATATCTTCATCTTGTATACTTGTGATATTTTTTATGTTTATGTTTTCTATGTTTTGTGAGTCAGTTAGTAGTATATATTGTCCTTTTGTTTGTTTAAGTATGTCTTCGTTTTTGTTTATGGAGATTATTTCTGTTTTTGTGTCAATTTGTGATTTTATTTTGTTTAATGACTCTTCTAGATTTTCTTCTTTTTCATGATATACACAGATTGATAATTTAATGCTTGTAATTCTGAACATCCCCTATTATATATTGTAAGTTTTAAATGTGTTTTTCTTATTCTCATATTTGTTTTCTAATACTTTTTTATAGTTGACTGAGTTAAATAATCTGTTTTCATATTCATCTGATTCATTGAATGTATATTTTTTGTCATTTATAGTTATTGCTGTGTTTTTTTCTATGTATTGGTAGTGTAATCTTGCTTTTTCTATGAATTTTCCTAGTTTTGTTTTCATATTTCTTATTATGAAGTAGTCTTCATCTGTAAATGATTCTGTTAGTTTGTATAGTTCATCTTTTGTTAAGAATTCTAGGTTATCCTCATTTTTTATGTTTTCATCGTCTGTAATTATTTTACAGTATTTATAGTAGTATTCTATGTTTTTAAAATCATTCTTTATTTCTTGTAATGTTGTGTTTTCATCTTTTATATAGAATACATGTATTTTTTGGTGTTTTTCTTTGTATTCGAATCCTATACAGTCCAGTAGGTATTTGAATCTGTTTGTGTATGTGTGGTTTTCTAGTACGTCATAGAGGTTATGTTCACATAGTCTGTCTATTTCTTCTTCTGTTACATTGAATGATTCTTCTTTATCAAGGTATACTACGTTGTCTTTGAATAGGTCGTATACTCCTTTTGAGTAGTTTGTTATTACGAATGTGTTTGATGACATTAGTTCGAAGATTCTTCTTGCGAACATTGTATTTGAGTGTTGGATTGTGTTTATGTTTATTCCTATTTTTCCTTCTTTGTATACTTGTGGTATTTGGTAGTGTTCGACTTTTGGGTATACATATTCTTGGTATTCTTCTGGGAATCTGTATTGTGTGTCTTCTTTTTCGGAGTTTCTGTCATATATTTTTAGTTTGTATCCTGCTTTTAGTACTTTTTGGAATATGTTGTGCATGTCTGCGCATCTGTTTAGGTATTTGTTTGGCCAGCTTCCTGCGAATATTATTTCTTCGGATCGTGGTGTTTGTTCTATCGGATTGAACATTTTTGTTTGTGATGCGAAAAGCAGTGGAAATACGTTTTCATGTCCCATGTATTCATATTTTTTTATGCATTCTTCGTCTGTTGTGAATATGTAGTCAAATTTTAGTGCTACATCTATGAATCTATCGAATGATGGTGGGTCTTCTTTGTTCCAGAATACTGTTGGTATTCCTTTTTCGTTGCAGTAATCTATTATATCGAATAATGTTTTTTCTTTTCCTGTTCCTGCGTCAAGTTTTACTGCAATTAGTCCTCCCCATGCTTTGTAGTCATTTTCTATTGCGTTTCCGTCAATTATGTTTTCTCGTCCTACTCCTCTCCATGCTGATTCACAGAAGAATATGTCTATTTTGTTGTGATTAAATATTTGTTCCCAGTTGTCTGGTTCTAGTACGAAGAGATTAAACTCAGATTTGTATGAATTGTAGGTGAAAGTGTCCATAATTACAGCTACAGTTATATCGGACAAATATGGAGTTTTTTCTTGTTTTGTTGTCTCTTTCTTTGTCATTTTATCACAGGTTTCAGATAGATTCTTGTTTATGTTTTATTTTTTAAAATAATTATAATTAAAACATAATAATTTATTATTAATATTTATTTATAGATTTACTTTATTAAATAGTTTTTGATGTGATGTAAACATAATTTGATTAAACAAGAATAAAATATATTATTTAATGACAACAATATTATCAAATCCACCAATAATATATTTATTTAAAAAAAAAACAGAAAATATATGATAAATATTATAATTAAAAGAGAAAATAAGTCTTAAAAATGATTATGATTTAATAAAAATAGTAAAAAAAAAGATTAAAAAATTAATCTTCTTTAAATTCCACTTCAAACATGATTGTTGGATATTCCAGTTCAAAATTTGTTAATACTTGTGGATGTACTTCACCAAAGTATCCTGTGAGTGTGAATGGAGTGTTTTCATCTAATTTTTGCACATTAATTTTTGCACATCTTCCTTGTATGAATAGTGGATCTTCATAGTCTTCTAATTCTAGTTTGAATCCAAGGTTTTGTATTATTGATTCGATATATGATTTTATTGTTGTTAAGTTTGCATTTGAGGATATTTCTGCTCCAGCTAGTTTTTTGATGGTTTTCATTTTGGTTTCCTGTGTTTGGTCGATTATTGCTACATCACCTATTTCGAAGATTTTTTGTGGTAGTTCTTCATGTTTATTATCTTGTAGGAATTCCAGTAGACTGTTTATTAGTGATTGTCTTATCATTGTTCTGTCTTGTGTAATCGGTTGAGCTACTGTAACTGGTTGTTCCTCTATTTCTCGCCCCAATTTTGTGTAATGTTGTTCTTGACTTGTTAGCATTAGACTTTTTATTTCTGTGAATCCAAGTCCTATCATTACTTGTTCTAATATTTTATCGAATTCTCTTTTTGGATCCGGATTTGCTATTGTTGCAAAGTCTGGTAATTCTGCTGGTAAATCGTTGAATCCATATCCTAATGCTATGTTTTCTATAATATCTACTTCATGTAGTATGTCTATTCTGTATCTTGGTACTGTTACTCGTACGGTTTCTTCGTCTATTTTTTCTGCATTGAATCGTGTTTTTTGTAGTGTTTCTATTATTTTTTCTGCTGTTAAGTCTAATCCTATGTAGCTACTTGCTAGTGATACGTGTACGTCTAATATTTGTGGTTTGAATTGTGGGTATGTTATGTCATCATAGTATGGGTATTTTACTGTCATTTCTTCTATGATTGTGTTTTCATGTTCTGCCATGTTACTTGCTATTATGTTTAGTGCATTGGTTACTGCATTTATGTCTGTTCCTGTTACATCTATGAATAGGTTTTTTGTTTGTGTTGTTAGTTTTGTTAGGTCACTGTTTATGATTGGTGGCATACTCATTATTTGTCCTTTGTTGTCTACTATTAGTGGATAATATTCTTTGTCTTCTAGTAATTTTGAGTATTTTTTTCCTTTGTCGTGTTGTTCTAAGATTTCGTTTAGTGTTTGTTCTTGTGTTGAGTCTAGTGGTATGAATTTGTCTTCGTCTGGTTTTCCTGCTTTGTAGTGGAATGGTCCTTCGACTTTGTCAAGATCATGTATTCCTATTGCTACTTTTTTTCTGTCTCTTCCTATTACCCAGTGTAGGTGTTCTTGGAATTCCATTATGTTTACTAGTTCTTCTTCGGTTATTTTGATTCCTTTTACTATGCATGTTGCTACGTATGGTCTGATGTTTTCTAGTTCTTTGTCTACGGTCATTGTTATGTCAGTTTGTTTTACGTCATATTCCGGCATTCCTGTTTCTATTTCATAGTATCCTTTTAGTGATCTTACTATTCCTTCGATACTATAGTAGTCTGGTCTGTTTGGGAAGAATTCTGCTTTTACTTCTTCATCTGTGTATGATTCAACATCACTTGATATCATAGGTAGTGTGTTGATTAGTTCTTCTTTTTCTAGTGTTTTTCCTAGTTGTTTGTATAATTCTTTGTATGTGAAATTTATTACTGGCATGTTATTCTTTTTCCTTTATCTTTTTTTTTATATGTTAGAAATAAAATTGATTAAAATGATGGGGGTGAGATGTTATAATATTATCATGAAAAATATTGATTCAATGACAAAGTGTAATGATCTGTGTTGTAGGCTATTCATTTCTATTTCAAAGAAATTGTGGTAGACATCTATGATAAAATGTATTGTTCCTGCAAGTATTCCTATTGTTAATGATTGAAATACCAATGAGAGTATTATGAAGTGAAATATTGCTTCTAGTACTTCATGTACTATCCATGTGACAAATGATGATTTTACTATATTATGTATTATTTCACCTAGTATTATGTAGAAGTCACTGAATGTGTGCCATATTATTCCATGTAATATATCTGAACAGGCTAGTACTATTGCTATATAAAACCACATGAGGTTCATCTTTT
The DNA here is from genome assembly GCA_946537725.1 of uncultured Methanosphaera sp. Lineage (GTDB taxonomy): Archaea > Methanobacteriota > Methanobacteria > Methanobacteriales > Methanobacteriaceae > Methanosphaera. The sequence goes on along the minus strand of CAMNFZ010000003.1, from coordinate 32,878 downwards.
TTCACCATTTCATTTATATTAATATTATTTATGTGTTTTTATTATGTTAAAAGTATTGTATAGTTTTATATAATTTTTATTACATATCTATTTATTAGTAATTAGATTAATTTTTGGGATTGAATTATGTTTTCAGGAATAATAGATAAAATTTTAGGTCTTAGTAATAGTTATACTTTTTATAAATCTGAATATGAGAAGTTAAAGAATACTTGTGAGATTTTAAATAAGGAAAATAGTTATTTAAAAGAGGAGTTTAAAATTCTTTTAGATTCTTTGAATGCTAAGCAGGATGTTATTCTTAATAGTTTTGAAGAGAAAAACGTGAAAATTAATGATAGTTTAAATAAATTTTCTGAAGATAATTCCAAGTTATTATCTTCTTTTAGAGACAATAATGAGCAGGTATCTGCTATGTTTGATGAAAATAATAAATTGTTATCTTCATTAAATAATAATAATTCCGAAATTTTAAATAAATTAAATAATGATAATGTTTTAAAGGAATTATTGAAGGATAATGAGAAGTTATTAGATGCTTTTATGAGTAATCAGTATCATTTTTCTAAGAAATTTGATGAAAATCGTGAATTATTGTCTTCATTGGAAGATAGTTGTATGCGTGTTGAAAAGACTTCATCCTATACTAATATTAAGTTGGATAGTAAATTTGATGATAATCGACGCTTTTTAGAGGAGAATGTGGTGTCTCGTCTTAAATAATTTATATATTTTTTTTATAGGAATAATTAACATTGTGAAATATTATATATGTCAAATTATATAATAAATAACATAGGAAAAAAAATAAGTAAGATAATAGTGGAAAAATGTAATCCCAAAGGAGGATGAAAGCCATGAAACCACCATGTGAAATAGTAGTATGGTACGTAATTCCATCAATAAGGTCAAAACTAGCAAAAGAATTACTTAACCTTGGCATGAAACAAAAAGAAATATCAAAACTTTTAGATATAACTCAACCCGCAGTAAGTCAATATATAAGTGATAAACGAGGACATGAAATAGACTTTGACCCAGTTGTAGAACAATACATAAAAAATATGGCCAAAGACATGACCACAGGAGACTTAAAACCTATCGACTTAATACCCAAATTTTGTCATGTCTGTAAAACAATAAAAACACAAGAAGTTCTATGCCAATTACATAAAGAAAAAGTAAACATTCCAGAATATTGTTCCGTATGTATGGGCAGCAAATCAGACCTTAGCCTAACAGAATTACATGATTAAAAATATTTAACCCTCCACTTTTTTTAATATTAAACTTTTTTTTTAATATAAATGATGAAAATATTTAAAAGTTAAATACTTCAAAAAATAAAAAAAATATTATAAAAAAATTTTTGATTAGACTTAGAATATAATGGAGGAAAAACAATTGAATAAAAAAATTATAAGTATATTACTTATATTCAGCTTATTAGCAGTAAGTTTAACAAGCATCTCGGCAAACGAAACAACAATCGATGAACAAAACGTAGCTGATATGCAAACAGGAACACAAGAAGAAACAAACACTACAAACACAGAACAATCAGCAAATAATGTAACAACACAAAATAATACAACTTACGAACCTGGAGAATATCCCGATGTAGTTGTACCTACAAACACAAGCAAACTTGAAGACTTTAATATATTAATGAATTTTGTTACACCTGAAGGATTAAACTATTTTGCTGATAGGTTAGCAGAAATTGATGAAGCAACATACAAAGATGTTATAACAGCATTAAGAAATAATGACAGAGAACATCTTTTAAGTAAAGTTGGAGAATTAAATCAAAACAAAATAGATGTATTCTTTGATGAATTCCTAAAATTATTTGATACAAATTATCAAGAAAACAATAACAACAACAACCCAATTAACATTATTACAAACACTGCATCACAGATATTCGGTTCACAAGGCACAAACAGTAATGATCAATCATCAAACAACGTTCAGTCAAACAATTATATTAAAATAAACAAAAATAATTCAAATCAACCTAGTCAGAATAATCCAATGTTTTCATATAATGGAAAATATTATTCAATGATTGATTTTGTTAAATTACTTAGTTCACTATACGAAAAGGGTGATATAACTTCAGCACAATTCATTCAAGCATTAGAAGAAAATGGAATTGACACAAGTGAAATAAAAGTAGAAAATGGTATAATTAACTGGGGTTACCTCCACATTATTCCACAAAATGTTGATGTCGAATCTGTAGTTAATGAAACAAACAATACAACAGTAAACAATACCACTACTGAAACTCAAGTAGAGAATACTTCATCCAATACTGATTCAAACAGTGCAAGTAGTGAAGAAGTTAAAAGTACTGAAAGTAATACTGAAAGTGCTAAATAGAATGTTTTTTTAACTACTTTCTATTATTTTTTTTTGATAAAATTTTTTAAATTATTTCTTATTTATTATTAACAAAACTTGTTTTTTTATAATATTTAATCATATAACAATGTTAAATATTATTAATGATAAAAAACAAAGAAAAAAACATGAACAACTATTTCACTACACAAATCATCAAAAACATATTAACCAAACAAGAAATCCTATCAGGAAACTTCGGATTTGAAAAAGAAGGTTTAAGAATAAAAAAAACAGGAGAACTAGCACTAACCCCACACCCAAAAATATTCGGAGACAAACTAACAAATCCCTACATAACAACCGACTTTTCAGAAAGTCAAGTAGAAATAGTCACCCCCACCTTCAACAACATAAACAAAGCATACCACTGCCTTTCATTCATAGTAGACCTAGTAAACACATCCATACCAGAAGATGAATACATATGGAACCAATCACTACCATGCATACTACCACCCGACACAGAAATACCCCTAGCAAAATACAAAGGCAAAAAAGGAGAAAACTCAGAAAACTACCGAAAACAACTAGCAAAAAAATATGGAACCAAAAAACAAATGATAAGTGGAATACACTACAATTACTCACTAAACGAAAAAACAATTGAAAAACTCTACAAAAACTACCCCCAAAAAATAACCTACAAAAACTTTAAAAACGAAATATACCTCAAAATAACAAGAAACTACCTACGACTAAAATGGTTCATAATATACATCACCGGAGCATCAGTAGCAGCACACAAAACATTCACAACAGAATGCATAAACCTAATGAAACTAGAAGACCAACACGAAAGCCACTACACAAACCAGGGCCCATCATACAGAAATTCACACATAGGATACAAAAACCTAGAAAACTTCTATCCAAGATATGATACAGTAGAAAATTTCAGCAAAGACGTTAAAACATACATACAAGAAGGAAAACTATCAGAAGCCAAAGAATTATACACACAAATAAGATTAAAACCAAAAGACAGAGAAAACTACCTGCAATCCTTAGAAGAAGATGGAATACTATACGTTGAAGTAAGATCAATCGACATAAACCCATTCGAAAAAAGTGGAATAAGCAAACAAGACGCCGAATTCGTACACCTATTCCTAATATACCTACTATTACTAGAAGAAAATAAATATGAAAACTGGCAAGAAGAAGGATTATACAACGGAGAAATAGTAGCAGAAAAAGGATTTAACCCAAACACCAGACTAAAAAGAAATGGCGAAAAAATAAAAATACAAAAATGGGCCAACCAAATACTAGACAACATAGAAACCATAAACACAACATTTAACCTAGAAAAAGAAAACCTAATTAAAAACATACGAGAAAGAATAAACAATCAACAAAAAACCCACGCAAAACAACTACAAAAAATAGTGGAAAACAAAGGATACATACCAAGTCAAATATCAATAGCAAAACACAACAAAGAAACAAGCAAAAAACTCATAGACCTAGAAACAATATACAACAATAAAGAACTAACAAAATACTACGAAAAAGGATTACCTGAACATAAAAACAGAATGTAACTAAAAAAGATCATCCACATACCCACATATTAATCATTTAATAACTGATAAAATAAATAAAAACATTACAGTAACAATTAAAACTAAAAAAAAAGTTAAAAAAAAAAGGATTGACTAAAAATCAGTTTCTGTTTCAGAAAGTGGTTTCCAAAGTTTATCCTTATCAGACAAGATAATTTCATCAATATCATCAATTGGCCAATCAATACCAATCTCAGGATCATCCCACTTAATACCACCCTCATCATCAGGCTTATAAAAATCAGTACATTTATAAGTAAACTCAGCAGTATCACTTAACACAACAAAACCATGAGCAAAACCTTCAGGAATATAAAACTGTTTCTTATTCTCCTCAGACAAAATCACACCTTCCCACTTACCATAAGTAGGAGAATCCTTACGCAAATCCACAGCTACATCAAACACTTCACCACTAATAACTCTGACAAGTTTTCCCTGAGGTTGAGTGTATTGGAAGTGTAACCCTCTTAGTACTCCTTTTTTACTCTTTGACTGATTATCCTGTACAAAATCCATATCTAAACCATTTTCACTGAAAACATCCTTATGATAAGTTTCCATGAAATAACCTCTGTTATCACCAAAAACTTGCGGTTCAATAATGTAAACACCATCAATACTTGTTTTAGTAAATTTAAAATCTGCCATATTAATTCTCCGATATAAATAAATTATAATGTTATATATATTCAAATTAAATTATTAAATTTTATTACAATAAAATTACAAATATAAGATATAACTAGATATTTAGGAATAATTAAACATGAAATACGATTACTTAATAGTAGGATCAGGACTATTCGGTTCAATATTTGCCTACGAAATGAATAAAATTGGTAAAAAATGCTTAGTAATAGAAAAACGTGATCATATCGGGGGAAACATATACACCGAAAAACAAGAAAACATAAACGTACACAAATACGGTGCACACATATTCCACACCAGTGACAAAAGAGTATGGGAATATATAAATGAATTTACTGAATTCAACAACTTCATAAACTCACCAGTAGCAGTATACAAAGATAAAATGTACAATTTACCATTCAACATGAACACTTTCTATCAAATGTGGGGAGTAAAAACACCTGAAGAAGCCATTAATAAAATAGAAGAACAGAAAAAAGAAGCAAATATCACAGAACCAAAAAACCTGGAAGAACAAGCAATAAGTCTAGTTGGTCCAGACATTTACACAAAATTAATTAAAGGATATACCGAAAAACAATGGGGAAAAGACTGTACTGAATTACCTGCATTTATTATTAAAAGATTACCAGTAAGATTAACATTTGACAACAACTACTTCAACGACAGATATCAGGGAATACCATTAGATGGCTACACAAAAATAATAGAAAAAATGCTTGAAGGAATAGATGTAAAACTAGAAACAGATTTCTTCGATGATAGAGAACACTGGGAAAACATTGCTGAAAAAATAGTTTTCACAGGAATGATAGATCAATACTATGATTATGAATTTGGTCAACTAGAATACAGAGGCCTTAAGTTTGAAACAGAAACAATAGACATGGAAAATTATCAAGGAAATGCTGTTATAAATTATACCGAACGTGAAATACCATATACACGTATAATAGAACATAAACATTTTGAAGGCTCAGAATCACCAAAAACAATAGTTACCAAAGAATACCCTGCAACATGGAAACCTGGAGACGAAGCATATTATCCAGTAAACAATGATAAAAATAATGAAACCTATGCTAAATATGAAGAAAAAGCAGCAAAAGAGGAAAATGTAATCTTCGGAGGAAGATTAGGAACATACAAATATTATGATATGTGGAAAATCATAGACGAAGCACTGGATAGTGTCGAAAAAGAAATACAGACAATAAACTAAAAAATAATCCACATTCTATTTTTTTTTTACAAATTTTTAAAATAAAACATTATATAACTTTCACTTTAAAAATATAAACTTACCACTAGTTTTAATATAACAATAATTATTAATATATCAGCAAGAAAAAAATCAGCATCTATTTCAATGAATTTTCTTAACAACGTATTTAGAAACTCAGAAATATAAATAAAAAAAAATCAAGTAAAACGGGTTTATCCACAATTTTTCACAATCCTTAATTAGTACATATAGAAAGTAGTATCAACATGATTGAAAAATAATTTGAGAACACATGTGATCATTACAATATACTTAATAGCATACTTCATATAATACATACTTAATTAAATTATAATCAATATAATACACCGATAAATACAAATAAGTATGCCAAACATAAACTGAAGAGATATATTAAAGGTAACCTATATCATAATACTTAAAATATTTAAATAAATTCTATATAGTCATATTCACTAAAAAAATACAAAAACACAAAATGCCCATTGAGACGATAATCTATTGCCTGAATATTATATTTACAAATTAGAATTAGTATATACGTTAACAAAAAATAATTATTTTAAAAAATAGTTTAAAGACTTGTCTAAAAATATCAAAGGGTGGTTAAAATAATAAAAAGAAGGTAGAATTCTCAGAGTATTAATGTACTCCTGTTTCTTTCATTAATCTTTCTACTTCAGGTCTTCTTTGAGTAATATAATCATTAATTTTCTGTAATTGTTCAGTTAATGATTTGATTAATTTTTCTACTTCTTCTTTGTCTTGTTTAAGAGTTTCCTCAGTTTCTTCTCTGCTTCTTTTTATAGCTACATCTGAACCTACACCAACAATAATATCTTCATTTTTAAGTTCAGTAGTTATGAAACATCCAGCTCCTATAGGAATTAATGTTTCTTTTCCAGTAGCTCCTTTTATTCCTTTAACAGCTTCTTGAGCAGAGCGAATATCATTTAATGATATGTTTAATTGTTCAATCTGTTGGGTGATTGTTTCCCCTTGTTGTTGTAACTGATTAATTTCAGTTACCATTTGTTCTAATTTTTGTCTATCTTCCATTGGAACACACTCCCTTAAATAGTGTTACCATGAAGTTTATAATAAACTTTTTACAACAGGGTCTGTTACTTCATCTGCGGATATTTCAGAAATATCTTCGAAGATAATTTGGTCTCTGTTTAATCTGTGTTTACTACCAAATTCAGAATATAATTTTTCTTGAACATCTTCTACTTTTATTGCTTTTAATTCTCTTGTGAATTTTTTAGTTTTATCAACATCTAAAAGTTTTCCTTTTACTCTATATATTTTTGTTTTCATAATGTTCCCTCAAATAAGTTGAATACTTGATCAATCCTTGCTAGTTCGGGTCCTGTAGTTTTATTTCCTACAATAACTCCGTTAGAATTTGCAATGATACATGCTCCTACGAGTTTTACTCCACGGTTAACTGTACCAATCTCTGCAGGTACTCCTAATACATCTTCAACTAAATCTAGTTCTTCATCTGTTGCATCAGGATGAACTAAAGCTCCTTTATTTGTTGCAGTTATTGTTGAACCAACAATGTCTAAGCCTGCTATGGTGCTTTCTACAATTTCCACATTTAAGGTATCTTCAATGACTTTTTTGGCATTACTTGATAAATCTGGATTTACGATAGCTCCGTTATCGTTAGCTACCATAATATTTCCTATTGCAGTTAATTTGTCTGGTATTATTTCCACGTTAATATCATGTTCACTTAGTATATCTAATTCATGTGAAAAGACATATGGTGATACAAGTAGACCGTTAGAATTTCCAGCCATTAATGCTCCTGCTAGATTACTACCACAGATTGGCGTTTTTATTATTGGTACTTTCAATGTTTCTTCGATACTTTTTAAATATGTATCTTGGAGTCCTTGTGAAACTATAGCAACATTATCTTTTGCTAAAATAGAAACACCTAAATTAGGATTTCCATCAATATCGAATCTTTGTATCATTTTATCACTCCATCTGTGAGGTTTATTAAATATGTATCAATATAATTAAAATGCCCACCTCTCAAACATTTTAAATTATATTTAAGTAGGGAAGAGAGTTGATTAAGTTCTCTTTTACATGTATACATTATTATCTAACTCTTTAGTAACTCGTATTATATGATAAAGAGGATAGATAACATAATAATCTCATAGTTAGCATTTAGTAAAATAATTATTCATCTACTAATGTTACTTCTACTGTACCGTCTTCTTCAACAGCTTTAACTTTGATTTTTGAAGGGATTTTTTCTCGTCCTCTTTCCCAAATTTTTTCGTTAACAGCTGTGTCAATTATAACATCTTCAGCTTTCATATGTTTTTGAATGAATTCTCTGATGTATCTCATTGCTTTTGGTGACCTTTTTGTTCTAGGTACTCTTTTTACATCTCTAAGAGGAATTGTGTAAATTCTTTCCATTCTAATACGCTCCTATAAATTATTATAAAATCAAAATATAAATCACGAAGATTATACTTTAATTTTGCTTCTTCTCCATTGTCTAGCTTTTGGATGAGTTCTTAATTTTCTTGATGTTTTAATCATAGCAAAGATAGGAACTCTTCTGTTTTGTTTGCCTTTTTTAGCTAATCTTAATTTTTTTGGTAAATTTTTGTTACGACTCATTTTTACTTCCATCCTATAACTCTTGATTGAATATGTTGGGGAAATATTTCATTAATGTTTTGACCTTTTTCTTCAAGCAATACTCTAATTTCCATTTCATAATCTGAACTATTATAAATATTACTTTCAGCTTTTTGAAGCTTAAATAATCTTTCACTAGTATCATTAATAGTCTTATAACCAATACCAGTTAGATTAACATATTGAACATTCTTCCTATCTTCCAAACTTTGTATTTCATTCTGTTTAAGTTTAGGAATCCTGTCTTCTCGTCTAGTTCCATCAGCTATTAAATCATATTCATCAGCTAAAAATTCAATAACTTCATGGTGTATATAATTAATACCATTATTAGGAAATTGATCTTTTATAATCAATTCTACAGCATGAGTTAAAATATTTTTATCAAGTTTCAATACTTTATGTTTGAAACCTAAACTATTCGCTGATTGTGTAGCAGGTTTTGATGAATCAAATACTCCAAAATTAATAGTTATCAATTCAACATCATAACCTAACTTATCTAAAATAACTGCCATTAATGAACTATCCTTACCACCACTATATAATACAGCTGTTTTCATAAAAATACACGATTATATCATATAATTTTTGAAAATATTATTTTCTTGTGATATGAATTTCACGTTTAGTGTTAGTTGTTTCTCTTAAGATTTGTTTTAATGTAGCATCACTTACTGGTACTTGAATTCTACCAGATTGTGCCATTTGAATTAATTGCATTTCAATAGCATTTACCAGTTCAGCTTTTGTTAATCTTAAGTTAGCGAGTCTTTGACGTGCTTCTGGGGACAAAATTTGTCTGAGAGCATTTTTCTTTTGCTCTTCATATTGTTGTCTCATCTGCTCTTCTTGTTGCATTTGTTGATAATTAACACCTTGTTGTTGTTGAGCAGCCATTTGCTGTTGTTGTAGCTGTTCCATTCTTCTACGTCTTATTTCGTCAAGTTCACTCATTTAATACAACTCCTTAATTTTTGGTATAAAAACCAATACTATGATTAGTATTTTGATAATTCAGGAATATCTTTAATGATTTCAGCAGCTTTTTTATCTAAGTAAGATTGACCTGCAGGTGATACAACTCTTCCTTCTTCTGTTTTTTGTACGTAACCTGCTTCTTCTAATTGTTGTAATGCAGTTCTTATGATAGATCCACTGCCTTTTCTGAATTTTTCAGGACTGGTTCCTCTATCTTTGTTACCACCGTATTTGGTTTGTAATCTGCTTAATCCTACTGGACCATCCATATATACTCTTCTTAATAATGCTGCTGTTCTTACATACCACCAATCTGGGTTTTCTGGTCTGCGTTCTTTGTGAACACCAGTTTTAACAAATTGTGACCATTTTGGTGCTTCTATTTTATCATTTTCTTTAAAGTCTTCACTTAATGCGCTGATTAAACTTTCAGCAGGTACATCGAATGCTGTTGTCATGGTTTAATTAGCCTCCTATTAAATTATAATGTTTATTTTTTTTAATTTGCCTATATTTTAGAGAGATATTATTTTCTCTTATATAATACTGCTACATTACCACGAACATCAATTAATTTGGATTTAGTGTTTGAGACAATTTCTTCTAAAAATTCATCTTTGTTGGATGCTATAGTTCTAGAAAATCTTATTTTAACAATTTCTCCATTTTTTAATTGACGTTTGATTTCTTCAATAACATTTTCATTAACACCATTTTTTCCAATGTTAATTTCAACTGCGTTTAAAGAATTTCTCATTATTTCTTTTCTACTCTGGACTTTGCTCAAATTATCATACTCCGTTTATATTATTATATAACCTAGTTTTTCTTATGAGTGTAAGGAACTTTAGTTAAATTTCCACATTCAAGACATTTTCGGGTAATGGTATTACCTGAAAGTCTTACTCTTAAGTTAGCCCCTGGTTTAAGGAATTTATTACAATTTTTACAAAACCTTCCTCGCCAATAATAAGGTAATGTGATATTATATTTTGTAGAGATATTACGAGTTAACTTAACATAACGATCAGAACGTTCTGGGTGAGATGAAAACTCTTTTTCTGCTTGATTAAACAAAATTTGCATTCTTTCTAATGCTATTTTATTCACATAGTTTGGTCGTTTTCTTCTACTCAAAAATATCTAATCCTCTAAAAAATATAGAATATTCTTCTTAAGTGCAAGGAATGAAATTATGAAAAATACATAAAATCTAGATAGTAAACTTAAGAATAATAATATAATTTATGTAATCTATTACTTAAATATGTTATGTCCTATAGAAGTTAAAAAATAGAACAAAACAGTAAAGCTCCTAAAAAATTAATAATTATATAAAAATTATTAATAAAAAAAATATAAATTAAGAAAAATTAGAAAAGTATTAATATTAAATAGACTAATTATAATCTTACAATAATTGGAAGTAATCAGTAAGATAATCTATTTCACCTAATGGAAAATGTAGTTCAGAATTAATAATTTTCATTATATTATCTGCCAATTCTTCAATAGTTATATTACTCGTATCTACTTCTTGGACATTTTCACCATAAGTTTCATAGCTTTCCGAAGTACATACCCCCAAAATTTCAGCAGATACATTTTCTTTTATTTTTTCTTCCCTCCAATCACGAGTATTTAATCTTTTTTCAAGTATTTCTGGATTACAACGTAAAACTATTACTAAATCAGCATTAGGGTAATCTTGAGCAAGATGGCCTTCGAATACTAAAATATCCTTAACAGAATTCTTTTTAATATCATCTACAATAGGAATCATATTTTCAGTATCAACAATTTTATAGCCTCTCTTCTCATCTGTTCCTAAGTTTAAATCATAATCTTCAAGTAAACTGTTAATACTAATAAATTCAGCATCAATCTTTTCTTTTAATAATTCAGTTACTGAAGTTTTCCCCGTACCTGGTGTTCCAGTTATTATAATCATCATAAATAATCACTCTATTAAATTACCATATTTAAAAGGATTGGAGTTATTGCTGCCTCAATAATAGCTGCAATTATTATTAAAATAATGGAAACAATAATTGTAAATATTAAATCCATAACACTTATTTTCACATTTTCAAGTTCATTTCTTAAATTTCTTCTAAATAAAGCTTGTATAATCCTAATCTCCATTTTTGTTATTATAAATGCTCCAGTTAAAGAAAGAACAATTCCTGTCAACTCAAATATTCCATGTGGTGCTATTCCAACAAAAAATACTAACGGGTTTGTTAATGTGAAAACATAACCAATTAAAATTCCATTAACAATCATACTAAATGTTGACAGAATTGAAAAGAACAATCCACCAAAGATTATTATTAAATTAGCTTTTACATTATTCATAAATAAGCCTATAGCACTTTCACTAACAGAATTTAGAGGAATTTCTTCAATCATCTTCTTAATGATTTCTGTAGCAAATGCTTGAAAAGTATTGTGGAATATTGCCCCAATTAATATTGATACTATAAAAATAGTGGCAGATAATAATATTAATATTTTATTTCTGTTGAAGTATTCCTTAATAAATTTTTTACTAAATATTTCAATCAACATTGCGAATACTCCTAAATAAAAAAAAAATAGATTAGTAGAGTTATTACATTGTTTTTAAAACTCTTCTAATTTCTTCAGGATCTGATGAAACTTGAGTAGGTTCTTCACATGCATCTATAGCTACATTAGGATCTTTAAGCACATGTCCTGTTACTATACAAACTATACGTTCACCTTTATCAATTTCACCATTTTCTGCAAGTTTTCTTAGTCCTGCAATTGAAGCAGCACTTGCTGGTTCAACACCTATACCTTCAGTTCTTGCTAAATATTTTTGTGCATCTAGAATTTCATCATCAGTAACTGTTTCTGCAGTTCCATTTGATTCTTTAATGGCTCTCATAGCTTTAACACTGCTTACAGGTGCACCTATTCTTATTGCAGTAGCAATAGTTTCTGGATTTTCTACTGGTGTTACTTCATCAGTTCCTGCTTTTACTGCATTTGCTATTGGTGCACTGTTTACTGCTTGAATACCTGTCATCATAGGAGTATCTTTTATGTATCCTGCTTCTTTAAATTCACTTATTCCTTTCCATATAGCTGAAATGTTTCCTGCATTTCCTACTGGCAATATTATTCTATCTGGGGATTGCCATCCAAGATCATGAACTACTTCCATACCAATGGTTTTTTGTCCTTCAAGACGGTATGGGTTAATTGAATTTAAGAGGTATAATTCTCCGTTTAATGCTAATTGTGTTATTGTTTCTAGAGCATCGTCGAAGTTTCCATCTACTCCAAATACTTTTGCTCCATGGAACATTGCTTGTGCTAGTTTTCCGAGAGCTACTTTACCTGATGGTAGTAGTACTGCACATTTTAGACCGGCACGTGCTGCGTATGCAGATAATGATGCTGAAGTGTTACCCGTTGATGCACATCCTACCATGTTTACTCCAAGATCTACTGCTTTTGTTGTTCCTACACTCATTCCTCTATCTTTGAAACTTCCTGTAGGGTTGGATCCTTCTACTTTAACATATAGGTCTACGCCTAGTTCTTCACCAATTTTTTCACATTTACAAAATGGTGTTCCTCCTTCGTCTAAACTGATTCTGTTTTCAGCGTTTACTGGAAGGAATTCTTTATATTTCCATATGTTGTCTCTTCTGTTATCAAATGTTTCTTTTGGTATGTTATCTACTTCAGTTACTACTTCTAGAATTGACCCGCATTTACATGTGTATATTATTTCATCATCGTCATATTCTGCTCCGCATGAAATACATCGTATCATTATGATTCTCCTATAAAAATTATTTAATTGGGGTTTGATTAGCATTCCCCTAGTTTATAATATATAAGTATTTGTAATTAGTATAATAAGTATTTTTTAGAATTGTATTAAAAATAGTATTAAATTAGGATGTGTAGGGGTATTGATGTAATACTTCGGTTATCTTTTAAACAATTCAAGTGGTGGGTAGAATTTTTGTAAAAGTCTTCATGTTATTTGTATTACACCAATCCCTAACAGTAATAATATTTGTTATCATAGTTAATAAATATATGTATTTTTCACATCTAATAATTGAGTTAATAACTCAAATAAAGCAATTAAATAAAATAAAAAAATAATACTAGTATAAGTCGGATATGCTTTAATTATATTAAAATTGAATAAAAAATAAATTAATTAGATAAAAATATATGAAATAAATAAACAAGAGATTACAGTAATAATTTAATAAAAAAAAAGTAGTAAAAGTAAAGATAAGTGTTTACTTATCCGTGTCCTCCACCCATAAAGAAACTAATAATAACTATTAAAACTCCAACTCCAATAATTTGAATAACAGTTTTTGACATGCTTTCCTTTGCAATTTTTCCAAGATAACAACCTAAAACTGTAAGCATTACAAAACAAACAATTAATGTAGCTGTTACTGCTGTATAAATATCACCAAATATAAAGAAGGGTATTGAAGGTATAAAAGAACCTAAAAAACTTGCAGAACCATGTGTTAACATACTCATAAACACACGATATTTAGCTTGTTCATGTATAACGGTATCATCAAGTTTACGTTCTTTGAGAAGCATTTGGTTTTCTAAATCCCTTATAATTTTACCTTCCTCTGCATGTTCTCCCACATAAGAACCAAAACCATTACTTAATGCAATAGCAATACCACCACTTAGACCTGTTAATCCAACAGTCATTGGATTAACATTGCCCCCTGTAGAAATACCCATCAAAGCTGCAGTTAAAGAAATACTTAAAACAGTTAGAATACCATCTAAAGAACCTAATGCAACATACCTACTTAATGCAATATAATCTCTGATAACTTTTTTTAAAGTAATTTCCATATTTTTTCCTAGTCTCCCTTTATCGTCCTAATTCTTTATGTGCTCTTGCCAAGTGTCCTGCAGCCAAAGCCCCAACGAGAGATAATTCACCTGCAAGTACAATACTTGCAACAATTGAAGCAAATTTATTTACATTTCCACTACCTTTTACATCCATAATATTCAATGATTCAGTAGCTGTTTCAAGTCTTGTTCCTCCACCAACTGTTGCAACAGGTAAATCAGGAATTGTAACACTAAAGTATAAATCTCCTTCAACAGTTTCTGCTGTTGTAATTCCTATACTTCCTTCCACTACATGTGCCGGATCTTGACCACAAGCCAGAAATACTGCGGCAATCATATTAGCAAAATGTGCATTATATCCATAACTGCCAGATATAGCAGAACCTACTAAGTTTTTAGCATAATTTACTTCAACTACTGCATCAGGGGTTGTTTTTAAAGTTTTTTCCACAATTTCTTTTGGAACTGTTACTTCTGCAACAATGCTTTTTCCCCTTCCTTCGATCATGTTAAGTGCTGATGGTTTTTTATCTACACAAAAGTTTCCACTTAAAGCGATAACATGTATGTCATTTTCTTGTTCTATATAATTTATTGCTTCTTGTGTTGCAATAGTAACCATGTTCATTCCCATACTATCTCCTGTTTCATAAACAAAACGTGGATACACAAAGTGACCTACTATTGCTATTGGATCAATTTTTATGAGCTTTCCATGATTTGTAGTGCTTTCTGCTACTTCTTTGATTTCATTGAAATGTTCTTCTATCCATATTTTTAGTTTATTTGCATCATGGATGTTTTTTGTTTTAATTACTGGTGCTCGTGTCATTTGATTGTTAAGTATTGAAACTGAACATCCTTCTGATTTTCTAATTACTGAACATCCTCTGTTTACACTAGCAAGTAATGCTCCTTCTGTTGTTGCCATTGGAACATATGTTTCTATTGTTTCTTCTTCTGTGTTTATAATAACTGGTCCTGCAACACCGACTGGAACTTGTATTGTTCCTATTTGATTTTCAATGTTTTTTTGTGCAGTTAATGTCATGTCAATACTGTATTTTCCTATGTGTTCTAGTTGTGTGTTTGTTTTTTCTTCAATGAATTTACGTCTGATGTCGGTTGCTTGATTAGCATCCTCTGCATATTTTTCTATTTCATGAAGTCTTATTTCACCAGAATCTAATTTTTCAATTATTTCATCAGTATTTGAATTCATCTTTAATGCTTCCCTAAAATTTTGTTAAATTGTTATCATATTTGTTTTTTAAATATATGAATTTATTTGTAAGTTTTGTAAAAGAAAAAAAAGTTAGTGTTGTATGAATAGTTTTTTTTCATACTGAATGTTAAAATTAAATGATTTTATTTATTAAATATTATAACTCTTCTTTAATCAAGTCGACAATATCACTTGGCTTGTCTGCTACTTTTATTCCATGTTGTGCTAATATTTCTTTTTTATTTTGTGCTGTTCCATCAGTACCTTCAATAATAGCTCCTGCATGACCCATACGTTTTCCTAATGGTGCTGATACTCCTGCAATAAATGATATTACTGGTTTAGTCACATGTTTTTCAGCATATTCTGCTGCTTTAATTTCTGCGATACCACCAATTTCTCCTAATAATACAATTTGTTCTGTTTCAGGGTCTGCTTCAAATTTTCTTAATGCTGTGATAAAGTCCATACCTGTTACTGGGTCACCACCAACTCCTAAACATGTACTTTGTCCAAGTCCTGCATCACTTATTTGGCTAGCCACTTCGTATGTAAGTGTTCCACTTCTAGAAACTAAACCTACTTTTCCTTTATTGAAAATATGTGTAGGCATAATACCTAATTTACCAATTCCTGGTGTAATGATACCTGGTGTGTTCGGTCCAATAATTGTAGTATTATTTTCTTTAGCATATTTAACTATTTCCATTGTATCATGGATTGGAATGTGTTCTGTTATGATGATTACTAAGTCTACCTGAGTAATGGCTTCAAATGCTGCATCTTTAACAAATGGTGCTGGTATAAATATGATACTTGCATTAATGTCAGGATGATATTTTTTGATTTCTTCTATTGAATTGTATACTGGCACTCCTTCTACTACTTCCCCTGCTTTACCAGGGCTTGTACCGGCTACGATGTTGGTTCCATATTCTATCATTTCTTTTGTATGGAATCTTCCTTGTTTTCCTGTAATACCTTGAACTATAGCTTTTGTGTTTTCATCTAATAAAATCAATTTAACATTCTCCTAATTGTTTATATAAATTAAATCTTCAATATTACTATATTATGAATTGTTTACTTTAGTTTAATATCTATTTTTATTAATATAAAAACTTTCTTTTGTTATGTAACAAAAAAAATAAAAGAGTATCTGAAAATAAATTACTCACAAAATATATTAATAAAAATAAACATTTTAGCAAATGTTGTTGCTTTAAAAATAGGAAAAAAATAAAATCATAAAAAGGGAATAATTCAATTATTTTCTCATAATTCTGCTACGATAAGAAAAATTTTCCGCTAAATCTATGAGATTTCCATTCATTATTGCAGTTACTGAAAAAATAACGCTGCCTGGAATAACATTAATAGGAGTATGTCTTTTAACAAGATAAGTGTTTTTATTACCTAATATAGCACCAATCATGGCACCTGCAACTACACCTACCTGTTCTACATTTGTTACAGATGCAACAACAACAGGATCATCAGTCTGATTAGAAACAAAGCCTACACCCGGAATATGCTTTACAGAGTTTACTAAACTAGATTTTACATCATAAACATCACTCATGCCTTTTGCAGCTTCAACAGCACTTCTTGCGACATTATCAACAAAATATTCACCACAGTACGTGTCAAAACTTATAATTATAGCATCAGGATAAAAAGCCGGGTTTAAGTCCAATTCAACATAAGATATTCCTTCGTTAGCATCTTCACGTTTCAAACTTACCCCATTCAAATCATCAAAACCAAGAGCATTATCTTTAAAACATTCAAAAATACTTTTATTAACCCTTTCTAGAAGAGAATCATCTTCTATTACAGCAGTAATTACTATATCATCACCAGTGATATTGCTCAGTAATGCTTGTGTTGCACCCGCTTCTTTAATTTTGTATAAACTTTTTTCTATATTATTTATTAACATATCACTACAGGAAACATCATTATCTGAGATATCAATTCCATGACAAAGAATTTTCATATAAAGCCCCCTCTTCTAAAAATTTTTCAATAATACTATATTTATCTGTTTAATATCATAATTTTTTTTAGTAATAATAGAGAAAAGTAATATATAATGAATTAAGGGGTAGATTAAAATAAAAACAGGAGTATGTGCTTCAATAATTGAAGAAAATAAAGAGAATATATTAAAAACTGTTAAAAAATTATCAGATGATTATGTTGAATACATAGAATTAAGATTAGATACTATAAAAGATATAAGTTCCTCAGAAGCTACAGAAATAATTCAAGAAGTAAAAAAAATTACGAGAACACCAATTATCTTAACCAACAGAACACAAAAAGAAGGAGGATACTTTACAGCATCCGAAGAAGAAAGAATTAAAATATTATCTGAAAATGCTCCACTTGTAGAAATCACAGATGTAGAATTAATGACCGAAGAAACACTCAGACAAAGCGTAATAAATAAAGCAAATAAAACAATAATTTCTTACCACAATTTTAATAAAACACCTTCATTAGAACAATTACAACAACTAGTAAATCAAGCAAATAAAATAGGAGACATACCAAAAATAGCAGTTACACCACAAAATAAAGAAGATACGCACATATTACTTAAATTAATAATGCAAAATGAAGGAATAATAGGAATAAGTATGGGAAAGATAGGAGCATATACTAGAATAATAGCTCCTATACTAGGGTCACCTGTAACCTATGCTTCAATAGAAAAAGAATCTGCTCCCGGACAATATGATATAAAAACGACAAGTGAATTAATAAAAAAATTACAATACTGATAAAATGAATTCTGAAGAAAAAATAATAATAAAAAAACTAAACAAAATTGGAGTAGATACAAGATTCATAAGTTTATATGAAAATGAGATATACATAAATAATCTGAAATTTTCAAAGTTCTCAAGAAAAAAAGAGGATGAATTTCACGAATACTATCCAAACATCAAAGTAAAACGTTCAAAACTCTTCCAAAAAATATGTATAAAAGTATCAAGAACAATTAAAACACAAATAGAACCAAGACAAACATTATACATAGAAAATGATGGAAGCATAGAAAATATATTATTGTATATAGTTTTAGAACCATACAAAAGAAAATATGGAATAAAAATAACAAATGAATATGAAAAAAACCATATAAAAGTAAATAATGATTGTTTAGATGATTTTACAATTAAATATATTGATTTAATGACAAATGCAGAGCAGATAACGGATAAACTAGAAGAAAAAAACATATACCCCCTAACTCATGTACCACACACTTGGATACTTGATTGGGCAACAACCAATAATATAAAATACATAAAAAATAAAAAATACGAAAAAACCATATCGACTGAAATAATAGAATTTTTAGAACAACACATACCTAATGTACAAGAATCAATTAAACAATCAGTAAATTATTTAGACAAAAATAATCAACAAAATATGGGGAAAGAATAATGGCATCAAATACAACAGGTGAAATATTTAAAATAACAACATTCGGTGCAAGTCATGGTACTGCATTGGGAGCAATAATAGATGGGTGTCCAGCAGGACTCGAACTTTCAAAAGAAGATATACAACTAGAATTAAAGAAAAGACGACCAGGAACTAGCAACATAACAACACCCCGCGATGAGAAGGACCAAGTAGAAATTCTCTCAGGAATTTTTGATGGAAAAACAGATGGAACACCAATCACAGCAATAGTTAGAAATAAAGATCAAAGAAGTAAAAATTATGATAATTTAATAAATAATCCAAGACCTGGACATGGGGACTTATGTTGGCAAAAAAAATTTGGACATTACGACTACCGTGGTGGTGGAAGAGGAAGTGGACGAATAACAATAGGCCATGTAATTGGTGGAGCAGTAAGTAAAAAAATTCTTGAAAAATATAATATTACAGTAACTGCACATGTTATATCAATACACAATATAACAACAGAAAAAAAATATTCTTTGGACCAAATTAAGGAAAATATTACAAAAAATAATGTTCGATGTGCTGATATAGAAAAAGCTAAAGAAATGGAAGAAAGAATACTTCAAGCAAAAAATGAAGGAAACTCTGTTGGAGGAATAGTTGAAATAATTATAGATAATATCCCGTTAGGACTTGGTCAACCAGTATTTGATAAGTTAGATGGTGATTTGGCAAAAGCGTTAATGAATATTGGTGCTGTTAAAGGAGTTGAAGTTGGACTTGGAT
Source organism: uncultured Methanosphaera sp. (assembly GCA_946537725.1). Taxonomy (GTDB): domain Archaea; phylum Methanobacteriota; class Methanobacteria; order Methanobacteriales; family Methanobacteriaceae; genus Methanosphaera. The sequence goes on along the minus strand of CAMNFZ010000003.1, from coordinate 13,002 downwards.
TTGAAAGTGCTGCTTTAACTGGAAAAGAATTTAATGATCAGTATTTTTTAGAAAATGATAAAATTGTTACGAAAACAAATAATTGTGGTGGAATTCTTGGTGGGATGTCTAATGGTATGCCAGTAATACTTCGCATAGCTGTTAAACCAACACCCTCAGTTAGTGGAATACAAAAAACTGTTAACTTAGTAAATAATAAAGAAAGCACTATAGAAATAGAAGGTCGACATGACCCGTGTATTTGTCCAAGAATTACTACGGTAGCAGAATCTGCGTGTAGTATGGTTGTTGTTGATCATATGATACGTGCAGGATTCATTCATCCTGATAAAATTTAAATATTAAGCCCCGAGGGGGATTTGAACCCCCGATCCCCTGATTACGAGTCAGGTACTGTGCCGGGCTGAGCCATCAGGGCATTTAAAAAAAAGTTTAAACTGACAAATTAATTATTACTATTTTTTCATATTTATATTTTACATAAATTGATCTAAGTTCATAGTTAATCCATCAGTTGCAGCAATCGTTCTAACACCAGTATTCTTGGTGATAAGTCTCGTATTTTTGAACGGATTGTTCATAATTAAGTTTACACCCAAATGAGTCATTATAGCAATTTGTGGTTGAACTTCGTTAACTAGTTCTTCGAAGTCCAATGTTCTTAAATGACCCTTAATTCTTCTTTCGCCTTCTTTAATTACACAACCTATTAATATATCTGCACCTGCATGTTCCTCAGCTAGTTCTGGGAAATATTCAGTATCAGCCGTGTAATTTATGTTAAATCCTTTGTAATTAATGTTAAATCCCACACAAGTAGGATCCCCATGATTTGTTTTTGTACCTCTAATTGATATATTTTTTTCTTTAATCACATCACCTGGTTTTAAAACAGAAATTTCTGGTTTAGATTGGTGATATTTTGAGATACTAGGACCTAATTCTCCAGCTCCATTAATTACACTATCACTTGCAATAACATGTCCTGTTCTCTTTGTCATTCCTTGTGTCATAGCTTCAATTAACACTTCTGCATCATTATAATGATCGGTATGGCAGTGACTAACTAGTAACATGTTAATTTTTCTAGGATTAAGGCCAAATTGGTGGCTTCTTACTAAAGCACCCGGTCCTGGGTCTACATGGATATTTTTACCATCAATTTCATCGATTCTGAAACCACCAGTCATTCGCTTTTGGCTGATGGTGGCAAATCGACCACCTCCAGTTCCTAGGAATTGTAGTTTCATAATATCCCAATCTTCTGTTTTAATATATGGATAATATTAAAATAATATTATCTATGTTGTTATTTTACTTAGATAAATATATATATTTTCCTATATTTAATAAAATAATACATTATGTTAGGATTAAAAACATCGTTAAAGAATTGTTGAAATATGATAGTATAATTAAGTATTTAAGTGTTATTCAAGCATAGGTTTTAAATATAAGCCTGTATATGAATTAGTCAATGATACTTCTTCGGGAGTACCTTCTGCGACTATTTGTCCGCCCTTATCTCCCCCTTCCGGTCCTAAATCAATAATATGATCCGCAGTTTTAATAACATCTAAATTGTGTTCAATCACTACCAATGTATTTCCCTGATCTCTTAATTTAAGCAATACTTTGAGTAATCTGTTAATATCCTCAAAATGAAGACCTGTAGTTGGTTCATCAAGAATATATAATGTATTTGAAGTATTTTGTCTACTTAATTCTTTTGCAAGTTTAACACGTTGTGCTTCTCCACCAGAAAGTGTTGTGGCAGGTTGTCCAAGTTTAACATAGCCTAATCCCACATCAACTAATGTTTGTAATTTTTTTCTAATTTTTGGAATGTTTTCAAAGAATTCTAAAGCTTCTTCACTTGTCATTTCAAGAACATCATTAATATTTTTACCTTTATATCGGATATTTAATGTTTCTCTGTTGTATCTTTTACCTTCACATACTTCACATGGAACATAAACATCTGCTAAGAAATGCATTTCTATTTGTACAATACCATCACCATTACAAGCTTCACAACGACCTCCTTTCACATTAAAACTGAATCGGCCTGGTTTATAACCTCTTTGTTTTGATTCACTAGTTTGTGCGAATAATTCCCGTATGTATGTGAATAGACCAATATATGTTGCAGGATTTGATCGTGGTGTTCTACCAATAGGGGATTGGTCAATAACAATTATTTTATCAATATTTTCAATGCCTGTAATCTTTTCGTGTTTTCCTATTTTATATTTATGTTTATGAGTTAAAGCTTCGTCAATTCCATGATATAATATTTCATTTACAAGGGTACTTTTTCCAGAACCTGAAACACCAGTTACACAAATAAACTTACCTAATGGGAATGAAACATCAACTTTTTTAAGGTTATTTTCTTCTGCTCCATAAATTTTAATAAATTTTCCGTTTCCTTCATGTCTTTCTTTTGGAACTGGTATTTCCTTAATTCCTGAGAGATATTGTCCTGTTAATGATTTTTCATTATTTTTAATATCTTCTGGCGTTCCTTGAGCAGTTAATATTCCTCCATGTTCTCCTGCACCAGGACCTATATCTACAACGTGATCTGCTTCCAATATTGTTTCTTCATCGTGTTCTACGACAATTAAAGTGTTTCCTATGTCACGTAAATGTTTTAATGTAGCAATAAGTTTCATATTGTCTCTTTGATGTAAACCTATACTAGGTTCATCTAAAACATATAATACACCGACCAACCTACTGCCTATTTGTGTGGCTAAACGTATTCTTTGTGCTTCTCCCCCAGATAATGTTCCTGAAGAACGTGCTAATGTTAAATAATTTAATCCTACATCATTAAGGAATTCTAATCTTTCTTTTATTTCTTTAAGAATTTCTTTTCCAATGAATTCTTGTCTTTCGTTTAGTTCTAAGTTTTCAAAGAATTCTTTGCTTTGACTAAGGGATAATTTGGTTAAATCTGCAATATTAATGTCACCGACGGTTACTGCTAACATTTCTGGTTTAAGTCTATCTCCATGACAATCAGGACAATCATTTAATGCCATATATGTACGAGCAGCTTTTCTTCTATATCTTGAACTAGTTTCAATATATAATCGTTTCATATAAGGTATTACACCTTCAAATGGTTTTGAAACATTACGTTCTGTTCTTCCTGAACCAAATGAGAATGTTATTTTTTCTTTTCCGCTTCCGTATAATATTATATTTTGTTGTTCTTTGGATAATGTGTGGAATGGAACGTCTAATTTAAATCCGTAATGATTAGCAACTCCAGCTATTAACTTATTATAGTAGGAGTCTGTTTTTTGAGAGTTACTCCAAGGTTTTATTGCACCTTCTTTAAGACTAAGTGTTTTGTCTGGCACTACTAGATTAGGGTCTGCTTCTAATGTACTTCCAATACCATTACAGGTGGGACAGGCTGCTTGTGGGTTATTGAAAGAAAACATTCTGGGACTAATTTCAGTAAAGTTAATTCCACAGTCTGGACATGCTAGAGCTTCACTATAATATTGGTCAGAAACTTCGGGGTTACTATTTGCTACTGTAACTAATCCTTCTCCAATTTCTAGAGCAGTTTCTACGGATTCGACTAAACGTTTTCTGAAATTTTCGTTGTTGACGACTTTTAATCTGTCTACAACAATTTCTATAGTATGTTTGTTGTTTTTGTTTAATTTGATTTCATTATCTAAAGATAATACTTCGCCATCAACTCTTGCTCTGACAAATCCTTTTTCTTTATAGGATTCGAATATTTTTTGATGCATTCCTTTTCTGTCTTTAATAACTGGTGCTAGTAAAAATATTTTTTCTTGATTATTATCTTCTATTATTGCTTCAGCTATTTGTCCTGGTGTTTGTTGTGATATTTCTTTTCCACAATTATAACAATGAGCAATTCCTATTCTTGCATATAATAATCTGAGATAATCGTATATTTCCGTAACGGTTCCTACTGTTGAACGTGGATTTACTCTTGTTGTTTTTTGGTCAATTGATATTGCAGGGGATAAACCTTCTATATAGTCAACTTCTGGTTTTTCCATTTGTCCTAGAAATTGTCTTGCGTATGCTGATAATGATTCTACATATCTTCTTTGTCCTTCTGCATAAATTGTATCAAATGCTAAAGATGATTTTCCTGAACCACTAAGTCCTGTGATTACTATAAACTGGTCACGTGGGAGGGTTAAATCGATGTTTTGGAGGTTGTGTTCTCTTGCTCCTTTAATTATTATTTTTCTATCTTGTATTGCCCTGTTTCTGATTTCTTCTTTACTTTCCATTTTATTCCTCCTTCAATTCTTGTATTCTATCTCTTAATTTAGCAGCTCTTTCGAAATCTAATTTTTGTGCAGCTTCTTTCATTTCTATTTCAAGTTCTTCTATAAGCATGTCAACTTCTTCTATGGTAATATTATCAATTTCCTGTATATCATCAACTTGACTTTGAATCTTTTTATCTTTAAGTTTTCGTACAACATTTCTAGGGATAATATTATGGTCCTTGTTGTATGCAATTTGTATTTTCCGTCTACGTTCAGTTATATTTACTGCATTTCTTACAGAATCTGTAATGTTATCTGCATATAATATAACTTCTCCATCAACATTTCTTGCAGCTCTTCCAATAGTTTGAATAAGTGAAGTTTGTGAACGTAAAAATCCTTCCTTATCTGCATCAAGAATAGCAACCAAAGAAACTTCCGGTAAATCTAATCCTTCTCTTAAAAGGTTAACCCCGACAAGACAATCAAAATCTCCTCGACGAAGATCATCAATAATTTCAGTCCTTTCAAGAGTTGTTATTTCCGAATGCAAATATCTGCATTTAACATTCATTTTAATATAATAATCTGTTAAATCCTCTGCCATTTTCTTTGTAAGTGCAGTTACAAGAATTCTCTGATCTTTTTCAACCCTTTTTCGTATTTCTCCAAGCAAATCATCAACCTGATTTTTTACCGGACGAATAATAGGCTTTGGATCAACAAGTCCTGTAGGACGGATAATTTGTTCAACTTTATTCTTACTCCGACCAAGTTCAAATGGAGCCGGTGTTGCAGACACATATAATACCTGATTCTGTGCTCTCATAAATTCATCAAATCTTAAAGGCCTATTCTCTTTAGCACTTGGAAGTCTGAAACCATATTGTACCAAAGTCTCTTTTCTAGCCCTGTCTCCTTCATACATACCCCTAATTTGTGGTACAGTAACGTGAGATTCATCAATAATGGTCAAGTAATCCTCAGGGAAATATTTTAATAAGGAATATGGAGTTTCACCCCATTTTCTACCATTCATGTGCATAGAGTAGTTTTCAATACCTGAACAGTACCCGATTTCCTGAATCATTTCAATGTCAAAATTTGTACGTTGTTCTATTCGTTGAGCTTCAACAAATTTGTCTGTTGCTTTAAAAGTAGCAACACGTTCTGCTAATTCTTTCTTAATATTTTGAATAGCTACATCCTGTTTCTCGCGAGCGATAACAAAGTGTTTTGCAGGGAAAATTATTACTTTACGAACTTCTTCAATAATATCTCCTTTCAATGGGTCAATCTTGTATATGCAATCTATTTCATCGCCCCATAATTCTACACGTAAAGCATAATTAGCGTTAATAGGATAAATTTCTAAAACATCCCCCCTTACTCTGAAGCGACCTCTGATAAATTCAATATCATTACGTTCATATTGCATTTCAACAAGAGCCTTTAAAATGTCTTCACGACCAATAATTTGTTCAGTTTCTAGTTGAAGGGTAAACTCTGCATAATCTTCTGGACTACCAATACCATAAATACAAGAAACACTACTAACTACTATAACATCATCCCGTGTGAGGAGTGATTGTGTGGCTGAATGTCTTAATCTGTCGATTTCCTCATTAACTGCAGATTCTTTATCAATAAATGTGTCTGTCTGTGCCACATAAGCTTCAGGTTGATAAAAATCATAGTAACTAACAAAGTATTCAACAGCATTATCTGGGAAAAATTCCTTGAATTCTTCAAATAATTGTGATGCTAAAGTCTTATTATGGCTCATAACTAGTGTAGGTTTATCTAATTGTTCAATAACATTTGCCATGGTAAATGTTTTACCAGAACCTGTCACACCTTCTAAAGTTTGCTCTTTATCTCCGTTTTTAAAATGTTCAACAAGAGATTCAATAGCTTTAGGTTGGTCACCAAATGGTTTGTAATCAGAATGTAAATTGAATTTTGACATAATAAGTTTATATTTCTAAAAACTAATTGATAATATTATTGTCATTAAATTATTTTCACTTAATGTAATGAAATTTTATAATAATTAAATCATTATTTAGGATACTTTTTTAGATATTATAAAACATAATCTTATTAATTAACACTTAATGAGTGAGACAATGATTGACTGGGATACAAAAGCTATAGAAAAAATAGAAAAACATTACCAAAAAATATTAAAACCCAGCATAAATTTCAATTACTTTTGCAGACATTTTGAAGAAATTTACAGGATGTCGACAAATGAGGGAGTACTTATCCCGGATATTTTTAATGATATAACCTATTACACGTTTAATGGTGTGAATGCACGTTATAAACTGTTGTTTGGTGCAGATGAAGACAAAGAAATAACTGAAAAGTTATTGGTCAAAAGAATGAAACAACGGGCTCAAAGACAAGAAGCACGAAACAATGGCTTGGATGAATATTATAAGTTTATAATAAAGGAAATAGAAGATTTTATAAAAATTTATCCGTTTTGGAAAGAATTGCTCAAGTAATCCATTTAACATTTTTTTTAGTATTGAAAATCTATTTTTACACATACCTCTTTTTTTTATCAGGAAAAAATTATTTAATCGAATTGAATATATTAATATTTCAAATTTCTAATATAATATCATAAAATCCAAAATGGTGTTAAAATTTATGTCTATGAAGATTACTAATCCTAATGAGCTTCCCCAAAAACCTGGGGTATATATTATGCACAATAGTGATGATGAAATAATATATGTTGGAAAAGCCAAAAAACTAAAAAGTAGGGTGCAAAGTTATTTCAGAGAAGAGGATAAATTAGATCGGCCAAAAACACAGGTTTTAATGAAACATTTTGCATATTTAGAATACATATTAACAGACACAGAAAAAGAAGCATTAATTCTAGAAGCAAATCTTATAAAAAGACATAAACCGCATTATAACATTAGTTTAAAAGATGGTAAACAATACCCATACATTAAGATAACTAATGAAGAATTCCCAAGGATACATATTACAAGAAGATTACAAAATGATGGTGCATCATACTATGGTCCATACACAGATGCTACAAATGCAAGAGGATTCATAGACTTTCTCAACAAGAACTTTAAAATAAGAACATGCAAACACATGGACGGACCATGTTTAAACTACCAAATAAAACAATGTAGTGCACCATGTGTAAACTACATATCACAAGAAGACTACAACAAAAATATTAGAAGAGTAAAATTGCTTTTAATTGGAAGATATAAAACCATATTAAAACAGTTAGAAAAAGAAATGAACAATTACTCAAAAAATATGGAATTTGAAAAAGCAGCAATAATCAGGGACCAAATAGAAAACATAAAAGTAACCCTAGAAAAACAGAACATACAACCAACAAAAGAAGTAGATCAGGACATTATTGGAATAGATCATAATGATTCTGAAGCAGCAGTAGTAATAATATCTGTACGTAATGGAAAAACAAACAAAAAAGATGATTTAGTACTAAAACAAATAGATGGATTCACGGATACAGAAATACTAACCGAATTTATCAAACAATATTATTCCACAGCACCGGCACCAGATGAAATAATATTAGAAGACTCAATAAATGATGAAGATATTATTAAGGAATGGTTAGAAGAAAAACAAGGACATAAAATCAAGATAAAAGTTGCAGAAGATGGACATTACCTAACATTAATAAGAATAGCTAAAAAGAATGCACATATTAGCTTAACAGAAAATACAAAAGAAGAGGAAAATCCGTTATTAACATTAGAACAATATTTAAACCTTCCCAAATTACCTTACCATATTGAAGCCTTCGATATATCTAATATATCAGGTATACATGCAGTAGCATCAATGGTTGTGTTTGAAAATGCAAAACCAGCAAAGAAAATGTACCGAAAATTCAAGATGAATACTCCGGGTCCAAACGACTTTGCAATGATGAAAGAAGTAATTACGCGCAGATACTCCCGAATTTCACCATCATATGATAAAGAGAAGAATCCCTCTGATTCAATGTTTATTAAACCGGACTTGGTATTAATAGATGGGGGAAAAGGACAACTTGGAATGGCAGTAGAAGTATTTAAGGAACTGGGAATAAATGATGTTCCATTAGTAGGACTTGCAAAGAAGTTTGAAGAATTATATGTTCCTGGAAGAAGTGATCCTATCATTCTCCCACGAAAATCAACAGCATTACATTTACTGCAATATGTACGTGATGAGTCACACCGTTTTGCAATTACATTCCATAGACAATTAAGAAGTAAAGCATTCACTAAGTCTATACTTGATGAAATACCAGGTGTAGGTAAAAAAAGGAAACAAGCATTACTCACACACTTCGAAAATCTTGATGCATTATATGATGCTAGCTATGAAGAAATATGTGAAGTGAATGGAATTAATAATAAGTTAGCAAAAACAATATATGAAAGTCTAGAAAATGATAAAAATAGAAAAAATGGTGGTTAAATTTATAATGTTGCAGAATCTAGGTCAAGTTTATGAGGTATGATATCATATTCTTCTAATTCATAGCCAATATCCTCATAATCTTCTAATTCCCATTCTTCAAATTTCTTATCTAATAATCCACCAACATCTAATATTTTATTAACTTTGAAGTTTGCTGTAACAATACATCTATGTGTATTTTCTATGACAAAATCATTAATTTTATCAGAAATATGAGTAATCATAAGTAATGTCTTTTTTTCTTTCATTTCAAGTTCAGGATCATAAGCTAAAGATCCTAAACGGTCAAGAAACATTTTTGAATGACCAGCAAGATCATTATAAAATATAGGTGCCGTGAAAATAAAATAATCTGCTTCTCTAATTTTCTGCATTAACATGTTATAATCATCATCTAATACACAGCCCCCACCTTTTTTACAAGCTTCACATCCAGTACAATATTTAATATTGTAATCATCCATAAACAAAACTTCGTTACTTCCACCATTATCTTCTATTCCAATAGTTAATCTGTCAACTATTTTCTTAGTATTTCCATGACGATTAGATGATGTGATTAATGTAACTGCTTTCATGTTATTAATCTCCTACCAATTTTCTTGATTTTTTATTTCCATAAGGACATATAAACAGACACATTCCACATGCAACAGGATGACCCTCATCTTGGCGACTTTTAAGAAATGCACCACATTTTTCTGGACTATATGATTCTTTGGGGTCCGGTAAGTCTACAATAGCATTACCAGGACATGCTTTAACACATATTGTGCAGTCATCACAAAGAGATTTCATTTCATCTTTAGTATAATCAGATAAAGGAGCATTGGTTAAAATTGTTGCCCATGTGAGTCTTGGACCAAATTCTTTGGTTGTTAAAAGATTATTTTTACCAAGCCACCCTATACCTGATAAATGTGCACTGGCTTTGTTACTAAAAGGCATTTTAAGATTTAACTTTTCATTTTTACCAGAAACATCAAGAACTATTGCATCATATCCTTCACTTTTTATTTTTTCAACAATTTTATTAGCAATTTTAGAAACTCGTTGATGTGAATTAAAGTATTCATCAAGATATTCTTGAGCTAATTTATCATCAGTATATGTTAATGGTATATTTTCAATAATTTCTTCTAACATTTTATGTCCTATTGCTATAGCATAGGGATATTTGCATATATCTTCACCATATGTTTCTATTAATTCATATCTATTTTTTGAAAAATCGGCAACACCATAGATATCACTTAATTCTTCAATATATTCTATTATTGTCATATTACCAGTTACTCTGTGAATCCTATTATGAATGTTCCTATTTCTTCTTCATGTGATAAGTTAAAGTGATCTTTAATATAATGGTCTGATCCTGTTGATGGAATAGCTAGTTTAAGACTTGAAACTAAACTTTCAAGGTCTTTATCGGTTAAAAAAGAACTTGTTGCACTACTCATTACAAAGAACTGTTTTTCACCAGGTTTTGCAAGATTATTATAGGTTACAAAATTATCAGATAAGAAGAAAACATTAGGGTCGTCTCGTAATTCTTCAAGTTCTTCTTCATCGTAGATAGTTTCCCCTATGATTTGTCCGGATTCTGTTCTTAATGTGAATGAAGCTTCTTCTTCCTCATATGATTCAATTGTTCTGTCTTCTTTTTTATTGTTATCAATAACTACTACTAATGCTTGTTCTTCTTCAAAAGCTTCTTCCATTCCCTGGTTAATAAATGGTACTAATTCTTCTAAACGTTTCATTTCAAGTTGTAGAACTTGTTTTTTCATTTCATCAGTCATTAATTCTACAATCATAATCCCTGGTTCTTCTTTGATTAAATTTATCAGTTCTGTTGTAGCACTCATCTTTTTTCACCTAATTATTTGTTTTAATCTTTTTTAACGTTGAATCCTACTAGAATTGAAGCAAGTTTTGCATCATCTTCAAAGTTGAAGTGCTGTTTTATGTATACATCAGCTAATGGGTCAGGACTACTTGATACTACATCACATGTATCTTCAAGTTCTTCAACTTCAATAAATTGTACTGGTGGCAATATAAATGCTTGTTTTGTAGGATTTTTTTCTAAAACTTCACTTTTAAGGTTATCTTCTATTTCCTTAGGATTTTGTGTTAATACAAAGTCTGGTGTTATAAATGTGGCATTTTCGTTAGCTTCATGTTTCTTTTTTTGTTCGTTGTTAACAATCTCTTCTCCAAGAATGTTACCATGATTATCAACTAGTTGAACTGTTGCGGTTGGAGGTGGTCTGAATGTTGCGGTTTTTATTATTGCAACAGTATATTCTCTGTTTAAGCATTCATGAACTCCATAATTTATAACTGGAATGAGTTCACCACTTTTTTCCATTTCTATTTCAAGAATACGTTTACGTACTTCATCATCCAATACGCCAACACTCTGAACTCCACGTAAAGGATTAATTGTATCTAATACTTCTTGAAGTACTTCCTCAGGACTTTTTGTAATATTTATTCCTCCTTTGATTTCAGTTTTATTATATTTAAAACTTGTTTTACATTATTTAAGTAATTTATGTATTTTAAACAATACTAGTATTTTCAAAAATACATAGAAAAATTAACAATATTTAATAATATAAATTATATTATGGATAATGAAAGTAGTATTATGGAATCATGGGGTGGACCGGATTGTCCTATTGACACTACATTAGAGTTAATTAGTCGTAAATGGGTAATTGCAATAATTAGAGATATGTTTGTAGGAAAGAAACATTTCAGTGAATTTAAACAAAATAAACCTAAATTAAATAATTCTGTTCTTTCAGAAACATTGAAATTCATGATTGAACAGGGCTTAATAGAAAAAATAATTATAAATGATGATATACGAAGTAATACTGAGTATTATTTAACAGATAAAGCTAAGAAATTAAACAATATTATTTATGAGATGGTTTTATATGGGCTTGATGTTTTAAGTTGTTGTGAGGATAAGCCAGAGATTAAAAAACAGATGAAAAAGGAATATGGGGAATTATTGGAAATAAGTGATTAAATACTAATTCCCACAAGAATTGTGATTATTCTATCTTCATAACTCATACCGTATAAGTCTTTGATGTAATGGTCTGTTTCTGTGGAAGGTGCTGCAATAGATAAGCTTGAAACAAGTTCTTCTATTTCATTTTCACAGGATAATTCTCCCCTTAATTGACTTACCATGAAAAATTGTTTTTCGCCTGGTGTGGAAAGATTAGGATAAGTAGCAAAGTGTTCGGAGATAAAATAAACATTCGGATCTTCACGAAGATCTTCTAATTCGTCAGGATCATATATTTCTTCCCCAATTAATGTTCCGTTTTCACTCATAAGGGTAAGTGTGGGTATAAGTTCTTCATCAGGAACAATAATGTCTGTTTTATCTTTAATAATTATTATTGCTTCTTCTTCATTTAATGCTTCTTCAACTCCCTTATTTATTAGTGGAACCATTTCATTTAATCTTTTCATTTCTATTTGAGTAATATCCTTCTTTATTTTATCATCATTGATTAGGTCTACTTTGATGACTCTTTCCTCATTTTCTAATATTTCTAATACTTTGTCCAAGTTTGACATTTTTTATTCACTCACTTATTTGATATGCTATTTCTTTAACTTCTTGAATTAATTCATCACAGTTTCCACTTGAAGGCTTGTTTTTTCCAACTGAGAAAACTTTTATAAGTTCACATCCTATTGAGTTAAATATATTTGCTTTTTTATTAATGTATTCATCATAATGTCCCTCACTAGCACCGTAGGTATGAATAACAATACATTTTGGTTTGTTTTTTAATTGATTAAGTGTTGTTTTAGTCATAGAAAAGAAACGATCCATGAAAATTCGTCCTTGACCACTTATTTCTCCAAAATAGTTTGGTGCTGCAAATATGAAAGCATCAGATTCTTCAACTTCATCCATTATCCTATTAAAATCATCCCCTAAAACACATTTTGTGGGATTATCCATGTTTTTACATGCTCTACATGCTTGACAACCTTTAATATTCAGGTCATCTACAAAATATATTTTATTGATTCCATCTTTTTCTTCTATTATTTTTGTAATAATATTTACTATCTGTTTACAGTTTCCATTTTTTCTTGGACTAGCGATTACAGTAATTGCTTTCATTTTAACACCTTACCATTAGTTACTAATATGTTTAAAGAATTATTTATAAGAAATCGTGTCTTATTGAAA
>CAMNFZ010000002.1 GCA_946537725.1 uncultured Methanosphaera sp. | reverse complement strand
TGTGTGAATGATTTGCCGTCGTTTGTTGTTTCTGTTGGTTGTGTTTTTGTTTCTTCTTTTTTAGTTTCTATTTTTTCTTTTGTTTCTTGTACTACTGGTTTTACTTTTTCTGCTATTTTTTCGGTTGCTATTAGTCCTTGTTCTCTGAGTGTTTGTGTGAATGATTTGCCGTCGTTTGTTGTTTCTGTTGGTTGTGTTTTTGTTTCTTCTTTTTTAGTTTCTATTTTTTCTTTTGTTTCTTGTACTACTGGTTTTACTTTTTCTGCTATTTTTTCGGTTGCAATTTGTCCTTCTTCTCTGAGTGTTTGTGTGAATGATTTTCCAGCAGTTTTTTCTTCAATTTGGTTTTTAACTTCTGTGACAGTGTTATTCACATTTTCTTTAATTTTTTCAGCAACTTCTGTGGTTTTTTCAGATATTTCTGTTTTGATTTCTTCAACTTTTTCTTCTTTTTTAGTAGCAGAACGTTGTTGGATTTTGTCTTCTTGTTTTTCCATTTCTTTTTCTACTTTATCAGTTAGTTCTTTTTCTTGTTTTGTTTTTAGTTCTTCTTCTTTTTTAGCTTGTTCTGCTTCTTTTCTGGCTTGTTCTTCTTTTTTGGCCTGTTCTGCTTTTTGTTGTCTTTTTTCTTCATTTTTTCTAACAATTATTTCAGAAATCCCTGGAGCTACTCGTCTTTTAAGTTGCATTTTAGCTTTTTGTACTAAATGTGTTGTTTTAGTTTTATAAGATCTTTTGTTATTCTCATTTATCTCAATTTTTATTTCTTTGTCTTGAGATTTTGGTTTAACTTGTGCTTTGTGTAATGTTTGTACTGATCGTGGATTTTTTCCAGAAACCTTTTGTGAGTTTTGGTTTTCTGGATTATTATCTGCAAAATTAGATTTTTTATTACTCATATTCATCCTATCCCTTATTTTTTTTAATATAACTTATATTAATCCTGAACTATTCAACAATATAGTTTTTCATTTTTTTCTTAATAAAAATCTATAATTTTTTATCAATAAACAATTTATAATTAATTAATAATATGTTATCTCACTTATTTAATCTTATTTTTTTAATTTGGTTTTTTAGTAATACTAACTTATTATTTTGTATTCAAAATAATTTATCATTATTAATTATTATGATTTATTTCATTTAATAATGTTATGTAAATTAATTAATTATTTAAAAAGAGGTCTAAAAAAAAGTATTAAAGGTTTAAGGACTTACATAAGTAGTAAATCTTAATGCAATGCATATTAATGCAATAATTATTGATCCAATAACGACTTGGTTAGGAGAAAGTTTAATTCCTGAAGTTTCATCATCGAAATATCTAACTATACCTGCTCCACTGGCTGGTAATGTTTTCTTGTTTTTGCGTGCCATAATTTTTACCTCCTATTTTCCCTTTAATATATTATATTCTTATATATATTTTTAATATATTATTAATTTTATGTTATTTTTTACTATGTTCTTTTACCATTTTTATGGCACAGAAATCTCCACACATACTACACATTTCTTCATCGCTTGTTTTTGAACTTTCATAATATTCACGTGCAGTTTCACCATCAATTGCCAATTCAAATTGTTTGTTCCAATCAAATTTTTCTCTAGCAATTGCCATTTCTTTCTCTTTTTTCATGGTGCTTGGAATTTCTTTTGCAACATCGGATACTTCGGCAGCTATTTTTGATGCTATAACTCCCTGTTTCACATGTTCTACTGTTGGAATACATAAGTGTTCTGCAGGGGTGACATAACATAAGAAATCAGCTCCGCTTGCTCCAGCAATGCTGGCTCCAATAGCTGCTGTAATATGATCATAACCTGGTGCAATATCTGTTACTAAAGGTCCTAGTACGTAAAATGGTGCATTATCACAAATTGTTTTTTGTATTTGCATGTTTGCTTTGATTTGTTTGATAGGTACATGTCCTGGACCTTCCACCATTACTTGAACACCATTTTCACGTGATTTTTTAACTAATCGTCCTAATGTTGTTAATTCTCTTATTTGTGCAATATCTGTTGCATCATGAATGCATCCTGGTCTTAAACCATCTCCTAAGGATAGTGTAACATCATATTCTCTACAAATTTCTAGTAAGTAGTCAAAATCTTTATATAATGGATTTTCTTGTTCATTGTGCATTATCCAAGCTGCTGTTAATGCTCCACCTCTACTTACTATTCCCATTAGTCTTTCTGAGTCTTTAACTGAAGCTATCGCGTCTTTGTTTATTCCACAATGTACTGTGATAAAGTCAACACCTTCTTTTGCTTGATTTGTAATTGTTTTAAAAATTGTATCTTCATCCATATCTACAATAGCTTTGCCATTATTGGTTGTGTTGGCTCCTGCTTCATATATTGGTACGGTACCTAGGGGTATGTTTGTTTGTTCTCTGATTGCTTTTCTGATTTCGTGTAATTTTGGTCCGGTACTTAAATCCATTACTGCATCTGCACCATATTTTACTAAGATTTCTAGTTTTTCTAGTTCAGTATTGATATCTTCCATTTCAGTTGATGAACCTATATTGGCATTTATTTTTGTGTGTAAGTCCTTTCCAATTCCTGTAGGTATTGTGTTTGTTCTATTGTTTTTTGGAATAACTACTTGTCCTGAAGCAATATATTTTCTTAATTTTTCTATATCTATATCTTCTTTTTTAGCAACATATTCCATTTCTGGCGTTATATTTCCTTTTTTTGCTTCTTCTATTTGGGTCATTTAAGGAACCTCTATTCACTTTTTTTTTATTATTTTGTGTTTATGATTTACTTTTTATTTTATTTTGTATTTATTTTTCTTGTTTTTAATTATTAACCATAAAGTATATATATGATGATTATTATAAATTAATATGTGCCACTGCCGGGGTGGCTCAGCTGGTTAGAGCGCACGGCTCATAGGGTATTAAGCAAAGCTCTGACTTTTTCCTGGGATACCGTGAGGTCGCGGGTTCGAATCCCGCCCCCGGCACTTATACTTAATTTAAGTGTAAGTTTGCTAATTGATATTAAACATCAGTTAGGTCTTGTTTTTTTTAATTTTTATTTTGTTTTTCTCAGAGTTTTTTTTTATTTTTTATTAATGAATATAACAATTGTTATATATTATATGTTAGATAATAATATATATAAAGTAATACTTAGGGATTTTTATGAAAAAATTATATAATAATATGATTTCTAGACAAGTAGAAATATTCACTGAAGAAGAGCAGGAACTCCTAAGAAATACACCCATAGTTGTAATGGGTTCAGGAGGTCTTGGTGGAACAATTATAGAACAATTGGTACGCACAGGTTTTGAAAATATAACTATTATTGATCAAGACGTATTTGATGAAACAAATTTAAATAGACAAGTTAGAAGTAATTTAGACACAATTGGAAAATCAAAAGTAAAAACTACAAAAGAAGCTGCCGAAAAAATTAATCCTAATGTAAATATAACAGATTATGACTTAACAATTGATTCATCTAACATCTCAGAGGTTTTAAAAGGAAATAAAATATTAATTGATGCAGTTGATAATGTATATACCAGAGTATTAATTTCCCGAGAAGCAAAAAAACAAGGAATAACATTTGTACATTCAGCTGTAGATAAAACAACAGGTCAATTATCTGTTTTTGAACCTGACTCTAAAAGTTATGAAGAACTTTTTAAATTAAAATCTTTTGAAAAAGATTTAGAAGAGTCTAAAGAATATTTACTAAGTTTAAGCACTAAAAAACCACAAGTGTTGGGAATAACCCCTGCAATTTTCGGATCTTTGGAAGTAAATGAAACTATAAAATATATATTAGGTAAAGAAGATGTTATCTTAGCACCTAAGGTTTTACAATGGGACTTATTTGACATCTCTTCATTTAGGATAATTACTTTTTAATATTATATTTTTTTTTAATATTTTCTTTTTTTTATTTTTCTTTAAAGATTTCACCCTAATTTTTTATCAAATATACAAAAAAATTAATACTAAGATGATTATAAAAATATAATTAAAGTTTTCTAATGATTACTAAAATATATTTAAGGTGAATATTTATGTCCAAACGAGATGACAAAATAGATCAAATAATTAAACAGATAGATGAATATGGTTCTAAATTTTTAAGATTACAATTCTCTGATATACATGGTATTCCAAAAAGTATGGCAGTATCCCTTATAAAACCAGATGATGCAGAAGATATAATAAATAATGGATTATTATTTGATGGTTCATCTGTACCGGGATTTGTTGATATTAACAATAGTGACCTTGCACTAAAACCTGATATAACAACATTCTCCACATTACCATGGAGACCAGAAGATAAGGGAACCTGCAGATTCCTATGTGATATATATCATACAGATGGCACACCATTTGAAGGAGATCCAAGAGGAGTTCTTAAAAAATCCTTAAAAAAAGCTGAAGAAAGAGGATATCAATTTAATATGGGTCCAGAACCAGAATTCTTTATAATAGAACAGGATGAACATGGAGAATTCAAACCAGCAGACGATGCATTTTACTTTGATGTTGAACCATTAGATCAAGGAACCGATATAAGAAGAGAAATAGTATTAGGTCTAGAAAAACTAGATTTTGATATAGAATTAAGTCATCACGAAGCAGCACCAGGTCAACATGAAATAGACTTTAGATTTGCAGATGCATTAAAAACAGCAGATGCAGTAATTACATTCAAACAAGCAATTAAAGCACTTGTAGACAATTTAGGTTATAATGTTACTTTCATGCCAAAACCATTCTATGGAGTTAATGGTAGTGGAATGCATTGTAACCAAAGTTTATTTAAAGATGGAGAAAATATATTTTATGATCCTGATACTGAAACTGGACTGTCTCAAGAGGCATTATATTTCATTGGTGGATTATTAACACATGCAAAAGCATTGTCTGCAATTTTATCACCTACTGTAAATTCATACAAACGTTTAGTTCCTGGATATGAAGCACCTTGTTATATTGCTTATGGTCTTAAAAATAGGTCAACTTTATTAAGAATTCCAGCATCAAGAGGTGTTGGTACAAGAATCGAATGTAGGTCTGCAGATCCTTCATGTAACCCTTACTTAGCATTTGCTGTACTACTTGAAGCCGGATTGGATGGTATGGATAATAAGATTGATCCTGGAGAACCAACAGAATTTAACGCATTTGCATATACTCCTGAAGAATTAGCAGAAAAAGGTATTGAAACTTTACCTACAAGTTTATGGGAAGCATATCACTCCTTAGAGAAAGATGAAGTAGTTATTAATGCATTAGGAGACTATGTGTATAATCAGTTCTATAATATTAAACGTCAAGAATGGGATGATTACAGAGTTCAAGTATTTGATTACGAACGTGAAAGATACTTAAACATATAATTTTTCTTTTTTCCCTATTTTTTTTCATATAACTAATTTTTACTATTATATTAATTCTATAAAAGTTACCTCTGATTTTTTAATAACATTTTATAAAGTATTGATTTTATAAGTTAAAAATAATAAAAATATTAATAGATTAACTAATAATAATTTCATTAGGATGTGATACTATCACTGTTAAACAAGAAACCGATATGAAAATGATGGAAATTCTAAGAATTCTTTATAACGAAAATGAAATACTGGGTGCAAAAGTAATTTCAGAAGAATTAAATAAAAGAGGATATGCTCTAGGGGAACGAGCAGTTAGGTATCATATGCATATATTGGATGAAAAAGGGTTCACTGAGAAAATAGGTTATAAAGGTAGAAAAATAACTTCTAAGGGAATTGATGAATTACAAAAAGGATTAATATACGATCAGGTAGATTTCACATATTCCCGTTTTCAAGAAAAAATGTATAATGTTTCATTAGATTATAATACTGCTAAAGGGTCTGTAATAGTTAATTTATCTAGTATTAATGAATTGGATTCAAAAGAGATTATTGATGAATTTTTTAAAGATGGTCTGTCCGTTAGTCAAAGATATAATTTTTATGAAAGAAATGACAATACCTATATCGAAACTGTCTGTGGAACGACTTTTGATGGAGTATTCCAAAAGAATGGTATTGTAACTAAGCCATTATATGGTGGATTATTAAAAGTTGAAGATTATGTTCCTATAAATTTTATTGAACAAATTGCATATGAAAAAACTTCATTAACACCATTAGAAGCATTCACTAGTCATGATAATACATCAGTATTGGATGTTGCAAATAATGGTACTGGAATTATTCCTGCAAATTTTAGGATTATTCCTGCTTCAAAGAGGGATGATGCAATAAAAATTATAAATAAATTATCAAAAATTGGTATAAATGGTGTAATTCATGTTGGTGAATCGGGTAAATCAGTTCTTGGAATTCCTGTTCCTGAAAATATGATTGGAATAGTTATTATTGGTGGTGTTTCACCATTATGTGCTGCTCAAGAAAGTGGTTATGACTTGAATATAAAATTAGCTGACAGTTTTGCTGAATATAGTCAAATGTCCTCTAATTTTGATAATGTTGTATCACCATTAAAAGAATGTACTAAAGAATCTAAAAATAATGTTTCATTTGTATTAAATAAAATATATAATCTAATCTCTAATGTAGATTTTGATGTTGAATCCGCTACTGGAAATGTTATTTCAAATATTTCTTATGTGTCTAAAGAATATGTGGATGATGCTATTGAAGTCTTGAATAACTTATACAAAAATAATTCTGAATTCTGTATAGGTGATAAATATAATCTGGTTGATGAAACTAAAGATAAGGTGGGTATAGCAACAATATGTAGTTTGACTATTGGTGGAATTTTAACAAATTATGGAATTAATTCTACTCCTATATATAGTGGTTTGTTGGATATTTATAAAAAGAATAGACGTTTTATAGAATTGATTTCTTACAAAGGTTCTTCTGTGGATCCGCATGAAATATTTATTAAGAAGGGTATGCATGATGTAACTGGTTCGATATCTGGTTCAGGTAAAATATTAGCTAGTGTACATTCTGTTCCTTACGTATCAAGGGATGCAACAAAGGAAATTTTTAACTTAATGGGGGAGACTGGTTTTAGTGTTTTAAAACTTGGTCAAACAAGTGAATATATGTATAATGCAAAAATTGAAAAGTATCATTTTGGTTATGTGGTTTCTGGTGGATTGAATCCGATAGCTGCTATTAAAGAGAATGAAATTCCGGTTAATGTGAAATCTATAGAAAAAATCATGGATTATTCTAATTTTGAAGAGTTATAATATTTCTTCTATCTTTTTTTCTTAACTCTCATGTAATGTTCAGTCTTTTTTATTGCTTTTTTTAATATTGTTTAAGTATTCCTAAAAAACAATTTATTTAAATAGTTTTAAAAATAGATTACTCTTTATAAGGAGTAATGTGTTATTATTTTTTTATTTAAAACATTATTGTTGATTAAATTTTCTAATAACTATTTATTAATAAAATAAATAAAATATAAAGACAAAACGGTGATTTATATGGCTATAATTATTGATACAAATATATGTAATGGAGTAGAAGCCTGTTCTTCAAATGGATTATGTATTGAAATATGTGCATTAAATGCATTAGAAAACGTGGATGGCAGACCAGTTGTGGATGAAGAAAAATGTCCTGAATGTGGTCTTTGTATAATGAATTGTCCTAACGAAGCTATTTCTAAACCACAATAAAACGAAACTTATTTAATAATTATTTAATTGAATAATAAATTATATTTTACTTTTTTTTTAAAAATTAATGTCTAAACTATTTTTTTTAATGTTTAAAAAAAGTTGAAAAAAATAGAAGGGGGGATTAATAAAATTAGGTTATAATTACATCTAATTTATCATCTTTTATAGCATTTTTAATTTCTCTTGAAATTCTACGACCCATACTCATTACTTCTCCAAATTGGATGTAAGAATAAGCAGATCCATTCATGAAAGTGTTTGTACCTCCATCAATACGAGCACTCATTTCAAAGATAACAATTTCACGATCATCATTTACTAAACATTGTAGACAGAATGGTCCATTCATTCCTGGTTTAACTAATTCTTTAGCAGTTTCTACAAGTTTATCTCCATTTTCAAATACTTGAGGTAATAATGATTCTCTTATAACTACTGGATGATTTCCACTTACAACATAGGAAGGACTTAAATTAGCTTCAATTTGTTCTTGAGCTGGAATTCTAACAATACCATCGATATTTGTTTCGTATCTGCTATCCATACCAAGAACTTCTACTTCATCTTTTAATGCAGAATAGAAGTAGTGAATACAAAAGTTGGTTCCACAAACATATTCTTCAATATGTGCATCTGCAACATCATCATCAGTAATCCATCCTCTTGTTTTCATTTCATCGATTTTTTCTTGGAATTCTTCGTAACTAGAACAGATGAAGTAACCTTGTCCTCCTCTTGCTCCTGGGAATTTAACCATTACTGCTTTATCAATGTCTTCAGGATTTTCATATTTATTAGGCATTCTGATTCCTGATTCAGTAATCATTTTTCTTTCTTTATCTCTTTCAGCTTCCCATCTTAATATGTCACGATTTCCAAACATAGGTACATTAAATTTATCTTCAACATTACTTAAACCAGCATAAGCAACAAAGGAACCATGAGGTACTACGATAGCGTTCATAGCTTTTAATTGTTCTTGAACTTCTTCATTTACAATATCTTTGTATTCATCAACGAAAATAAATTCATCAGCAACACCAAATCTTTGGTAAGGTACTTCTTTTCCTTTTTCACAAACAACAGCAGTTCTAAAACCTTCTTGTTTTGCACCTCTAAGGATATGTAAAGCTGTATGACTACCTAAAGTTGCAATAGTGATGTTTTCCTTATCATATTTTTCAAGTATAGCATTAATATCTTCTTTTTTAACTTTTCCCATTTTTACACCATTTTATAATTATCCTAAGATAATTATTTTATATTAATATTTTTGTGTATTCTCATTAAAATACTAATTCTTAATTATTATTTTTTTTTATTTCTATTAATTAGAAAAATACTAAAAAATTGAATTATATAAATATACATAATAAAGTAGACTTTGAATTAAAATTTAAAGATATAATCTATTATAATTAGTTTTTATAGGAATCTTATTTATGTTAAAAGTAAATCAAAATTATTGTTTAGGTTGTGGAGCATGTATAATTGTTTGTCCAGTAAACCAGAAAATATGTCCTGAAGTAATAGGTGGTAATGGACCAGACACTACAGAAGTAATCATGTTGGTAGAAAATGGTATAATTAAACTATTTCACCCAGAAAAATGTATTAGCTGTAAAACTTGTACAAATACTTGTCCTACTAAATCAATATATCATGGAGATTAAAATATGGAAATAATGATTAACACGGGAACAAGTGTAATACAAGCATTCTATGAAAAGAAAGGATCAACATTAAAAGATGAGTATAGACAATCTGCTGCGGTAGCATTCATGGATGCTAAAGACATGGAAAAAATGTCATTAAATCCCAGAGACAAAATAAAAGTTAAATCTGAATGGGGAGAAGTAGTATTATATGTTGATAAATCACATGATGCACCTCATGAAGGCATGATTTTCATACCTAAAGGACCATGGGCTAATATTTTAATTAGTCCCGAAACGTATTGTTGTAACATACCAACATATAAAGGAATACCTGGAACAATAACTAAAACAAATGATGAAGTTTTATTGGTATCTGAATTAATGAACAAAGTTTACAACAAATATAATCTAAAAGAAGAAAACTTATCAGATAGGCCAGTATATAAGAAGAAGGAGGATTAAAATTTATGGAAACACCAATAACCGATTATGATGAAGAAATAAAAAATTGTTCTTGTTCTTATTGTGGAAATAATTGTGATGACATTACCTATCTTCTAAAAAATAAACAAATCGTCGGAGTAAGACATGCTTGTAGGATAGGTGCAAGTAAAATAATAAATGATCAAGATCAAAGATTATTAAATCCTATGATTAGAAATGAGGAAGGAATTTTAGAAGAAACATCCTGGGATGAAGCTCTAGATTTAACTGCAAAACTACTTTATAACAGTACTCGACCAGTATTATATGGGTGGGGAGAAACATCTGTTGAAGCAATAAAAAAAGGAATAAAAGTTGCAGAATTAACAGGATCTGTGATTGATAATCAATCTACAATCTGTCATGGTTCAACAATACAAGCTTTCCAAAATGTTGGACATCCAGTAATGACTTTAGGGGAAGTAAAAAATAGGGCAGATGTGATAATATACGTTGGAACCAATCCTATGGATGACCATCCTAGACATTTATCCAGATATACAACATTTCCGGAAGGTTTTTTCAGAAAAAATGGTAGAGAAGATAGAACAATAATTACATTAGATCCAAAATTTACTAACACAGCAAAAGTTTCTGATAAATGGATACAATTTAACATGAATGAAGATTATTTATTATTCAATGCATTAAGAATACTTCTTAAAGGTCAAAAAATAGAATCAGATGAGATAGCCGGAGTTCCAATAACTGAATTAGAAGAATTAATAAATATAATGAAAAATGCTGAATATGGAGCATTATTCTTCGGATTAGGGGTTTCACAAACACTTGCTAAACAGAAAAATGTTGATGTATTAATTCAATTAATCGAAGATTTAAACAGGTACTCTAAATGGTCTATGTTACCAATGAGAGGTTTTTTTAATGTAAGTGGTTTTAATATAGCTTTAACATCAGAAACAGGATATCCATACGGTGTTGACTTTGCAAGAGGATATCCTCGTTTCATGGTTGGTGAAACAACAACCATTGATTTGTTAAATAGAAGAGAACCTGATTTTTTCATGGCAATTTCTGCAGATCCTGGAGTACAATTCCCAGGTTATTCAATACAACATTTAACACAAATACCAACAATACAAATAGATACTCATTGGGGACCTTATACTGAACTATCTGATATTGTATTGCCAAGTACAAGGGTAGGAGTAGAAACGGAAGGAACAGCTTATCGTATGGACTCAATTCCACTATTTATGAAAAAGGTTATAGATAAACCCGAAAATTGTCACTCAGATGAATGGATATTAAACGAGTTATACCAACGTTTAGAAATGTTAAAAAGTAAGGAGGAAAAATAATGGAATATCTTCTAAAAAATGGTATTGTTTTTGATCCCAAAAATAATATTGATGGGGAACAAATGGACATATTCATCAAAGATGGTAAAATAGTTGAAAATGTTTCTTCTGATGCTAAAGTTCTTGATGTTTCAGGTAAATTAGTCATGCCTGGTGGAGTGGATTTACATTCACATATAGCAGGTCCTAAATTATCTATTGGACGTCTATATAGGCCTGAAGATATAAGAAGAGGAATTAAACCCGCATCACAGGAAGACATTTCAGGCTTTGAAGCAGGATTTTCATTACCTACCTGTCCAACAATAGGATATCGTTATACAAAGATGGGTTACACAACAGTAACTGAAGCAGCAGTACCTCCACTAGAAGCAAAACATGCTCATGAAGAAATAAACAGCATCCCCAATCTAGATATACCTACATTAACTTTATTTGGAAATAACTGGTTCATGCTCAAATATGTTAAAGAAAATCGTTTAGATGATCTAACTTATTTTATTTCAAAATGGCTGAAACTAGCTAAAGGATATGGTATAAAAATTGTTAATCCATGTGGTAGTGAAGCATGGGGATGGGGAAAAAATGTGGATGGACTAGATGATCCTGAACCACACTGGAATGTAACAGGAAGAGAAGTTATCACAGCTTTAACAAAAGTTAATGAACGTTTAGGTCTTCCACACTCAGTACATGTACACACTAATGATTTAGGTCATCCAGGAAATTATACAACAACTCTTGAAACATTTGATTGTATAAAAGATATTAAAAAGAACAAAAATGTAGAAAGAAATCAGACAATGCACTGTACACACGTACAATTCCATTCATATAAAGGAACCTCATGGAGAGATGTAAGTTCTGGAGCAACAGAACTAATAGATTATATTAATAAACATAACCACTTAACCTGTGACATAGGACAGATAACATTTGATGAAACAACAACAATGACTGCAGATGCACCAATGGAATATGATTTATTCAGATTAACTGGCCTAAAATGGGCAAATAAAGATATAGAAGTAGAAACATCTTCTGGTTTAATACCATCAATATATTCTAAACATGCTCCAGTAAGTGTTTTACAATGGGCTGTAGGGTTAGAATTTTTTATGGGAGTAACAGACCCATGGAAAATAGCTTTAACAACGGATTCACCTAATGGTGGTCCATTCATAAGATACCCAAAAATTATTTCATGGTTAATGAGTCAGGAAAAATTACAAGATATGTTAAATAATGAAGTTCATAACTGGGCAGTTAATAGGACAAATTTAGGAACATATGACAGGGAATATACGTGGAATGAGATTGCAACAATTACAAGAGCAAGTCCTGCTAAAATTTTAGGATTGAATGACAGGGGACATTTGGGTATGGGTGCAAAAGCTGATGTTTCAGTTTATGATATTGATGTAGAAAACTTTGATCCAACTTTAAAAAATAATTCTGCAATATTAGAAAATAAATTATTGAACAGTAAATATACTATCAAAGATGGTGAAATATTAGTTAAAGATGCAAAAATAGTTAAATTAGTAAAAAGTAATCATATTTGGTGTAAAGTTAACGGATTGGAGAAAGAAGAAGAAATATTAACAAATCGGATAAAACCTGAATTTAATAAATACTACACAATTAAATATGAAAATTATGGTGTTAATGAACATTATATTAAGCCAGAAACCTGTGTGGATATAGAATATGGTGGTGTTATTTGTGAAAACAATTAATTTAAAAATGATTAAGTCATCATCAATTGCATTAGAATTTGATAATGTACTTCCTGAATTATTATATGATAAATCATTAGAAGACGTAAAAAACACTATAATTTTTCATGGGAACAAAAAAGAAGCAGTATCAGATTATTTTGATGTAAACATAACTGGTAAATCTGATATTCCTGATGATTGTGAAATAATAATTGATGGAGATTTGTCTAGAGTTAAGAGAATTGGTTATTGTATGTCTTCTGGTAAGATAGTGGCTAATGGTGATGTAGATTTTCATGTTGGGGCTTGTATGTCTGGAGGAACTATAATTGTTAATGGTAATGCAGAAAGTTATGCTGGTCGAGAAATGACTGGGGGTGTCTTAAGGATAAAGGGTAATGTAAAAGAATTCTGTGGCTCATCATATGCTGGAGACTGGAGAGGAATGTCTGGTGGAAAAATAATCGTGGAAGGAAATGCTGGAAAACAATTAGCTGAATATATGGTGGGTGGCGAAATAATAGTTAAAGGCAATTGTGATATATTGGCAGGAGTTCACATGGCTGGAGGTTTAATTTCTATTGATGGAACTATAAATCAATGGGTTGGTGGACAAATGAAAAAAGGTACAATAATTGTCAACGGTAAACTTGAAGAAATGTTGCCTACTTTCACATTACAGGAAATTGTTCATAATCCTTTAATATGCGGAAAATATTATATTGGAAAATATGAATTATATTCTGGGGATAATGGAGTAAAAGGTGTAGGCAGTTTATGGCTTAAAAAATAGTGTTATTATGATAAACAAATCTATTATTGTTGATGAAAGTAAATTGGAAGATTATATAATTAATAATTTTAGAGAAGGGGCAATTGTTGAAATATCTTATAATCGTGTTTTCGTTCCTGGAAAGATTATTCATGTGTATGATGATGCTACACTCACTATTCAATTGTTGGGTGAATTGTTAAATCAACGAGTTGATATTAATATCAGTGAAGTTAAACACGAACTTATAGAAATAGTTTACACGTATGAGGATGAATCCATTAAAGTAATAGTTGATGATTAAAAAAAAGATAAAAGATTTATTCAAGAACTGTGTGTCTTGCCTTTAAATCTTCTTCAGTTTGTCCTAACTCATGCATCATTTGAGCAATAGTTGAATCTAAAAATATTAATGCACTAATTTCAAAGATAGTTCCCATAGGGGATAATGTTTGGTGTTGACCACTTATTTGACGACGAATGTAGTTTGGTTCATCATCAATTTTTGTTCTACCTTGGAGTTGTACAATTAAATCTGATTCTTTAGCTAAAGTACTGTCTGTGTAAGAGGTTATTGCAATAATTTTTGCTCCAATACTTTTTGCAATTCCGGTTGTGCTAACAATATAACTAGTTTCACCGGATCCGGATATGGCTATTAAACAGTCTTTATCGGATATTGCTGGAGTGATGGTTTCTCCTACAATATAAACACTAAGTCCGAGGTGCATTAATCTCATACCAAATGCTTTAGCAACTAAACCAGAACGTCCAAGACCCATGATGTACACGTTTTCAACTTCTGAAATCATTTTGGTCAGTTTATTTATTTCTTCTGGATTTACTGATTTAGTAATTTTGGTAACATTTTCAATTATGTCATTTAAGGCATCGTCATAAATCATTTTTTTCCCTACAATAAATACTAATTTTTTTATTTAAACAGATAATCTTTAACTATAAATATTATCATTATTTTATATGTAAACATTTATATTTACATTTTACTAATCTATTTTTAATTACTAATTTATTCGTTAAAATGTTGATGTTATGGCTATAAATAAAAAACTTAATTTTGAATTAAATGGGATAATGTATGATTATAAATTATTTGATACATTAAAATCAATTAAACAAAATAAATCTCAAAGAAAATCTGCTAAGGAGTTAGGAATATCGCATACTGTCTTAAATCGTAGGATTTTAAATGCTGAGAAAGATTTATCTGAAAAATTGGTTATTGTTTCTAATAAAGGTTCTTTTTTAACTGATTATGCTTTGAATCTCCTTGAAGAATATGAATCATATGAGCAAAGATTGGTTGATGATGATGTTTGGGTTATGACTGGAGGGTTTATTTCTTGTGAGTTTATTAGGGAATTGGCTATGGCTTATCAACTTGAAAATATTAAAATATTACAAACTGATTTGGATATGGCTATTGACTTGGCTAATAAGGGTTTAATTGATATTTTGGGTTTTGATGATCCTGTACAGGCTTATATTCGTAATCTTGAGCCTGTTGCTTTGGGTCGGGATAAGTTAATGTTATTAACTCATGGTGATGAAAATTTTGATAAATTGTCTGATTTAAATGGTTTGAAATTTGTTGAAGTTGAAGGTTCTGCTCAAAGATTGGCTTGGACTACTTTGGCTAATTATGATTTGGATTTTGATATTGTTGATACGGTTTCTTCTTTTCATGAGGCTATACGTATGGTTGAACAAGACCCATTATTGTATACTTTTATAAATAATAGTTTATCATATACATCTCTTAATACAAATAATATACTTGCTGAAGATACACGTCATATAATAAGTGCTTTGAATGTTAAAAATAGTGTTGAAGTTGAAAGTTTCCTAAATTTTGCATCACATAATGCACAAAATGTTACTTGTAATTTTGGTTTTGAACATTTATAATTTATAGAAAAAAAATAATGAAGAAAAAATAATTATTCTTCAAGTCTAAATCTTTTTATGACAAAATCCTTATCTAAAGATAAAACAAATGATGCAGCACGAGGACCTTGTTTTTTACCAAGAACAGTTTTATATATTGCTTGGAAAGCTTTTTGAGGCTTCATTTCAAGTGATTCAAGTACTTCATACATTCTATCATGGAACTTTACATCACTATCAAAAGTTTCATTTTCTAAAACATCAGCAATTTGTTTTAAAAATTCTGTTTGTTCTTCAGTAATTTCAATACGAGGCATTTTTTTCATTACTTGGAATTTAACAAATTTAGGAGCATATGTTTCTAACCAATTGCTAACATAATCTAATCTATCTAAATATGTCTCTTTATCAAATTCATTTAAATCATCAAAACTAACTTCTTCAAGTCTTGAAGGTAACTGATGATTATTTTTTAAAATCTCATATATTTTTTCTGCATCTCCATTAGCAATTTGATAAGCAACAGTAAGGAACCTATATGATGGTTGGAATGGCATATCTTCAGGCAATTCTTTAATCTGAGCAATTTCATAAATTTTGGTAAGTTTCTCTTTTTCTTTTTCATTACTTGCCTCTTCTTCACCATATGCAATTCTTTCCACTCTATCATATTGATCCATTAAATCAAGGAATCCCATTTTTGGTGAAAAGTCTTTAGGTTTTAATGGTTTATTCCTGAAAATAAAATAGTTTAATGTTTCAGGTTTTCCTATTTTAAGCCAAGCTTCCGGACTGAAGAAAACACCTTTTGATTTACTCATAGCATCCCCATCAAGTGTAATCCATTCATAAGGTATAGGATAAGGTGCAGGATAATTAAAAATTTCTTCAGAAATTATTTTACTAACATCATATGATCCACCACTAGCAGCATGGTCTTTACCAAATGGTTCACAGGTTATGTTTAAAATTTTCCATCTTGCAGCCCATTCAACTCTCCAAGTTAATTTACCTTTTCCTGTGGTGTAATCCATTTCTCCTTCATGACCACATTCACATTTATATTTTACAGTTGTTCCATCAAAATCATATGCTTCGGTTGTGTTAACTCTACCACATTCACTACAGATAGGATTATATGGTAACCAAGTTTCTTTTAATGGATGTTCTCGGTACTGATTAAATATCTCCCTGATTCTTTCAGCATTTTCCAATGCAATTTTAGTAGCTTCAGTATAAATTCCATTTTTATACATGTATGCTCCACTTTTTATTTCTAAATCTTCGATATCAAATGATTCTAAAGCACCTGTAAATGGTTTTTGGAAGTGTTCTACAAAATTGTCACAACAACCTTCAGGACAAGGTATCTCATAATATGGTTGTCCTAAGTATTGGTCATATGATTCAGGTAATGGATATGGAACTTTTCTTAAAGGATCGTAATCATCAGCAATCCATAATGTTCTAACTTTTTTCCCTAATTTTCGTAATTCTTTACTAACAGCATTTGCAATAAACACGTCACAACTATTTCCTATATGTACTGATCCTGAAATGGATGTTCCACTTCCTATAACATATTCTTCTTGTTCTATATTGCTTAATTCTTCAGCAATTCTTTCAGTCCAATGTTTACTCATATATATCACAATATTTTTTCTAAATTCAATATAATGTAAATAAAATTAAATTGTAGTATTAAAATAAATTAATAATTAAAAAATATTTTTTCTCTAATTTTTATTGAAAAATTATTAATAATATATCTATGTAATTTATGGTTTATATTTTTAACCTAATAGTCACTTTTTTTAATATAGAAAAATAATATATAATTATAAAAAAGTAGTAACGTGAATAACATGTATGTAATAATAGTAGGTGCAGGTAGAGTTGGATTAAATTTGGCGGATTCATTAATACGTGAAGAAATAAGTGTCACAATTATAGAAGATGATTCAACAATATCTGAAGAGGTAGCTGAACATACAAAAGCGATGGTAATTAATGGTGATGCAACAAGTGTACAAGTATTGGAAGATGCAGATATCTCTGATGCAGATGTATTTGTAGCAGTTACTGGTGATGACAAAGTTAACTTATTGGCTGCTGTATTAAGTCAAAGTTATGAAAATATTAAAAAAACAATAGTAAGACTTAATGACTTGGAACATGAAAAGGCATTTAAAAATGTGGGAATTGACGTTATAGTTAGCCCAGAGGCTGCTGTTGCAAGATACTTAGAACGAATTATTACCCGACCAAAAATTGCTGATTTGATAGTACTTGGTAGGGGTTCAACAGAACTATTGGAATTAAAATTAGAAAATAAAAAACTATTTGGACAAAAAGTTCTGGATTACAGTCCTACAGAAAATTATATTGTTTGTGCTGTTTATGATAATAACGAATTGGTTATTCCTCAACGTGACACAGTTTTTAAAGAGAATCAGAAGATTTCAGTAATTACAAAATCAAATTATATTCAGGAAGTTACAAAGTTCTTTGCTCCATAAAACTATTTTTTTTTTAAAAAAAAGGAATAGGGTTTTCCTATTCATATTCTATATTTAATCAAATGCAGTTTTTTCTGCTTTATCTAACCATTGATTTACTATTTTTATAGCACAATAATTACCACACATTGTACAAGTATCATCAGCTTCTGGTGGTCTTTTATCTCTTATTGCTTTAGCATCTGCTGGCCACATGGCATGTTCATACTGTTGTGTCCAATTTAATTGTTTTCGAGCATCTGCCATTTTCATATCTTCTTCTCCAAATCTTTCCATATCTATGGCAAGATCTCCTGCATGAGCTCCTATTCTGGTTGCTATTACTCCTTCTCTCACATCATTTTTATCAGGTAAAGCAAGATGTTCTGCTGGAGTTACATAACAAATAAAGTCAGCACCATATCTTGCACATTGTGCTGCACCTATGGCTGAAACTATATGGTCATATGCTGGGGCAATATCTGTTACAATAGGTCCGAGCATGTAAAATGGTGCATTGTTACACATTTTCTTCTGAATATTTATGTTAGTTTCTATTTCATTAATTGGTATGTGTCCTGGTCCTTCTACTATGGTTTGTACTCCTCTTTCTCTTGCTCTGTCAACAAGTTCACCTAAAACTATTAGTTCTTGTATTTGTGCACGATCTGTGGAATCTGTTAATGCTCCTGCTCTCATCGCATTAGCCATACTTAAACAAACATCATATTCTTCTGCAATGTCTAATATTTGGTCATAATTTTCGTATAGAGGATTTTCAGAATCATTATGTACCATCCATGAAGATATAAATGATCCTCCTCTGCTTACAAGTCCACCTTTTCTTCCTTGTCTTTTTAATCTTTTCAGTGTTTCTCTATTTACTGAACAATGGATTGCCATAAAATCGATACCATCTTTTGCCTGTTTTTCAATGTTTTTAATCATATCATCAGGGTCCATGTTTATTGCGGCACCATCATTTTCTATAGCTTCAACAGCTGTTTGGTATATTGGTACACTTCCAACTGGTTTTTTTGTATTTTTTAAGACGCTTCTTCTAATATGATCAAGGTCTCCTCCAATACTTAATTCCATTAAGGTGTCGCATCCTGCTTCTTCAGCAACTTTAGCTTTTTCTAATTCTTCATCTAAATTATGTATGTCTGTAGAAGTTCCTATTGTTGCATTTACTTTTGTTCTTAAATTTTTACCTATACCTACTGCTACTGTTTCTCTTTGATTGTTGTCTGGTATTGCAATGTATCCTTTTGCAACCATTTTTCTAATATACTCTGGGTCTAATTTTTCATCAGCTGCAACTTGTTTCATTGATTCAGTAATATTTCCTTTAATTGCTTCTGTCATTTGGGTCATTTTATATACCTACCTTATTTTTTTTAAGTTATTGCATTTACAATAAACTAAGTATATATAATGTTATATGACTATTTAAAGATTATTCTAGTTTTATTTTAAAATTAAAGGTTAATTTATTATTCAAATAGTTTGTAAATTAAATTTTACTTGTCTTTTCAAATTAAATTAAGAAAATGGTCATTTATTCAATAATTCTTAATTATAGCATTATTAAAAAAATAGTAAAAAATGGGGGGGGATGAAAAAGTAATTGATATTAATTATTCTGTCCAGTGATCATTCATTTTTGCAAATGCTTGGTCCGGTGTAGGTATATTAGTTTGAGTTCCTTGAGTTTCAACAATATATGAAGACACAGTACTTGCAAATCTACCGCATGTTTTTAAATCATTATCTCTTAAATATAAACTTAAAAATGCAGCTCTATATGAATCACCAGCACCAGTAGGATCCACAGCTTTTGTCGGAACAACCTCTATGTTAATAGGATCTTCTCCTTTAGCATAAATTACACTGCCCTTATCTCCTAATGTTTGGATAACCATATTGACATTTTCTTCTAATAATTCTTCAACACTTTTTTCTAATAAATCGCATATATGTTCAATTTCGTGTTCATTTCCAAATAAGATATTGCAATTCTTAATCATTTCTTCTAAATTTTTTGTGGAATATAAATGTAAATCTTGTCCTGGATCAAATGAAACTAATTTGTTTGATTCAAAAGCATATTTTCCTGCTTTAATATTAAATTCTGGATCACCTGTAGCTAAATGAACAGCGCGCGCATTGTCAATTGCTTTTTTAGGTATATCAGTTGTTTGATATTCTTTAGCAGCACCCCAATAGAAGTAAAACATTTGTTCATCCTTTGGATTGGTTAAAACGAATGCTGTAGGAGTATTAGCATCTTCAGAAATTATCATGTCGGATATGTCAATACCTTCTTCAATCATTTCATTTTCATATTCACTATCCTTAAAATCTTTTCCAATACATGAAATTAATCCAACATCTAAACCAAGTTTACTAGCAACTACTGCAACATTACCTGCAGCGCCACCATGTAACCTTTCCATTTTCTCAACAATTGCTGATGTGTTAATCTTTGAAAATTCTTTTACTTCCATAATATAATCAAATGCTGTATGTCCTAAAACTAGTAAATCCACGTTATTCATAGTTATCCTCCTAGATGATGTATATTTTTTAATTTTCGAGTGTTTTTTGAAAAAATAAAAATTTTTTATTAGATTTTTCTTCTATACTTATCTTATGTAATTTCATAATTATACAATTTTTCATAGAAAAAATTTTTATTTAAAAAACTTAAAAAATAAAATTAGGTATTTTTATGTCTATAATTAATTTTTATAAAAATGACAAGTTTCTGTTGATAATATCAATATTATCCGGTTTGATTGTTGGATTGCTTGTTACATTTTTATGTATAAAATATAAATTAACAGTAATGGGTGTTAATATAAATATTTTTATTGCACCAGTAATTGCGGGTTTTGTAGAAACATTAGTTTCTGGTTATACTAGAGAAAAATCTTCGAATGCTGTTAGTGCGATAATTATTTTCTTATTAACAAATGGGATTGGATGGTTGTTTCCTGCCAAACCGTTAACATTTAATATATTTACAGTAGGCGGATTTTTTTTAATGTTACAAGCAGCTTTCCCTTTATTTATTAATTATGTATTAATTGGGTTATTCTTGT
Source organism: uncultured Methanosphaera sp. (assembly GCA_946537725.1). Taxonomy (GTDB): domain Archaea; phylum Methanobacteriota; class Methanobacteria; order Methanobacteriales; family Methanobacteriaceae; genus Methanosphaera. The sequence goes on along the minus strand of CAMNFZ010000002.1, from coordinate 23,422 downwards.
TAATTACGTATGCAATTGGTTCAATAGGTGGAGTTATTGGTTCAAGAATTCATAAAAAACAATTTTCGTCATCATTTGATGAATATGAATTTGAAGAATTAAATGTAGAGATATTTAATTCAAAACCTGATATTCCGATAAAAGAGTATCATGGCTTAGTATTTGCTGAAGATGTGTTGGAATTTGAAGATAAAAATAGGGCAGATAAACTTCAGTATATGTCATCCTCTTTAAAAAACAGGGAATCTATTAAGCTTACTGATTATTCAAGAGCACGTGAATATATTTTACATAATCTTAAAAAGGAAGCACTTAAAATGAATGCAAATGCTGTGATTGATATAGAATTGGATTATACTAATTATAATCAGCAAATGCCACCGGATATTATAATTGCAGCATATGGTACTGCAGTAACAATCGATGAAAAATATTTAAATAATAACTAAGTTTTAAGAAATAGTTCAAAATAAGCATTTTTTTTTTTAAAAAAAAAGTAGGATGGGTTTAAAACTTATTGTTCCCATCTTTTTCTGTCTAATAATTCTTGTTTTTTACCTGCGTTCCAACCACCGGATGCACTTTCAGAATGTCCTACTTGTTGCACGTATCCTGTTATACGGTCGTACCATTCTACATTTTTAGTTTCTCCACAGTGTGTACATGTGGATTGTAATCCTTTCATTAAAGTTTTACAGTTTACACAAAAGCTTAATGCACTACTGTATGCCCAGAAACCAATTTCTGTTTTTCTAGCTATTTTGTTTGTTAAGCTCATGAGACTATCTGGATCACTATAACTTTCTCCCATAAATGCATGGAATATGTGTCCTCCTTGTGTTAGTGGATGGTAATCGGATTCTATTTTTATTTTTTCAGGTAAACTCATTGGAGTGTCTACTGGTACATGGCTACTGTTTGTGTAGTATGATGCATTACTGTCTCCGTTACATATTACTTGGTCTGGGAATTTTTCTCTGTCCATTGTTGCAAAGCGGTATGCTGTACTTTCTGCTGGTGTTTGTATTACTCCCCATCTGAGTCCTGTTTCACTTTTAAGTTGGTTTGCTCTGTCATTGATGTGTTCTAATATTTTATGACCTAGTCTGTTGGATTCTGGATCTTCTAGTCCTGCTCCTGTTTGTGCTAATAACATTTCATTTAATCCTACAAAACCGAAGGATAATGTACTGTTGTCTACTTGGTAGTATGGGTCTTCTCCCATTTTTTGGGTTAGGAATGGTAAGAGTTTGTAGTCATTTAAGCATTTAAGTGCTCTTTCTCTTCTTATCATTAGAACTTCTTCTACTATGTTCATGTAGTCGTCTAGGTAATCGAATATTTCATTTTCATCTCTTGCATTGTATCCTATTCTTGGTAAGTTCATTGTTACATATGCAAGGTTTCCTGTTCTAAGACAGTCTTTTTCCCAGTCTCCTGTCCAGTTGTCGGATAATCTTGTTCTACATCCCATGTAGTTGGCCATGTTTCCCATGTATTTTGGTAGCATGTTGATGAAGTATGCTGTTCCGAATTTTGCTGACAGGTAATGTACGCGATCTATGTCTTCTTGGAATTCAGGGGTTAAACATTCTTTTCTTAGGTAGTATATTGTGTTAGGGAATAGGTGTGGTTTTCCTTCGGAGTCTCCTTTTATGAGGGCTTCGGTAAATGCTCTTTGTAAGAGTCTTACTTCTTTTTCATAGTCTCCGTATACTCCACATACTTTTCCTCCAGGACCGTATGCTGGTTCATTTTTAAGGAAATCTGGTACTGTGAATTCTAATCCTATGCTGGTGAATGGTACTTGTCCTCCTCTTGCAGCGTATGCCATGTTTAGGTTAAAGATTAACATTTCAACGGATTGTTTTATTTTTTCGTATGGTAATCCTGCTGCAAATGGTGCTACGAATACATTCCATAGGCTCATTGCTTGTCCACCACTCATGTTTTGTTGTGCTGCTAACATTATTTCTCCGGAGTGGTTCATGAGTGTTTCAATGTGATTTGGTGACCCTGCTACACTTGTGTGGTCTCCTGTTCCATCTACTTTTAATCCGTATCTTATAAATTGTCTTAAATCGTGTTGTAAACAGTTTATTGGTCTTCCTGCAAAGAATTCAAGGTCGTGGATATGTACTGTTCCATTCATATGTGCGTCTGCTAAATGGTGTGGTAATATGTTTAGGAGTGTGTATTGTTTAAGTGATTCGTCTGCTACGTATTTGTGGATTGTTTCTGGGTTGTGCATCATGTTTGCGTTGTCTTTGTTACCGTTTTCTATTAAGCTTGTGATGTTGTATACTGGCATTCCTAGTCGTGTGTATTTTCTTCTTAGTGATTCAAGACCGTTTTCTGTTAGTTTTGTATTTACCATTTCTCTTATGATTGGTGCGGTTAGGTAGTCTAGTTGGAGTTTTTTAAGTTCTTTGTATACTTCGTTTGCTATTTTGTTTGCTAGTTTGGGTGTTGTTTGTGTTTCTTGTATTAATGTGTTGGCTATTTTTGTTTTGTCAAATGCTTCTATTGTGTCTCTTCCTGTTCTTACTCTTAGTGTGTTGTTGTTGTAGTATTTGTCTGCTAGTTTTGTGTTTTCTTTTTTAAGTAATTTGTATATGAGTGTTTTTATTTCTTTTGTTGTTATGTTGTCGTGTGCTTCTTTTGATACTTTGTATGCTATTTTTTCTGCTAGACCTAATGGTATGTTTATCATTATGCATGATTTTACTAGTTTTTCGTAGCTGAATTTTTCTTTTATTCCATCGTTTTTTATTACGTGGATTTCGTTTAAATTGTAAGTGTCTTGGATTGTTTCAGGATCTTTCATCATAATAATCACATATTTTTTTTTATCTATACTATTATTGGTCTATATTAATATATAATAATTAGCATTTTTAGTTCGTAAATAATAAAACAGTTCGTATAGAATAGAAATAAAAAATAGGGGGTTATAAAAAACTTCATTTAAAAGAAAATATCTAAAGAACTCTGTTTAGATTTGTCACTTTCAAATAAAGAATTAATAGCAGTTTCCAAAATCTCAATACGCTCTACAACATAAGGATTAATAGGATAACGATGAGCTAAATCCTTCGAAATATCCAAATATTTAAGAACAGAACCTTTTGAAATACTCAAGATTAAATCGTTTCCACAAGTACACTGTCCCGTTAAAGGAATACGCCTATACTTAGCACCACACTTAGTACAACGTACCTTCTGCCTTGAAAACGCTCTAATATTACCTGCCATATCAGGCAAGAAGTGAGAGTTAATAACACCCTCAACCACACCTTTTTGATCAACTGACCTTAATACTTCAGCAAGACCAATCTGACTTTCAACCTTCTCCGTCATTGTCTGCAAAGTCTTATATAAACAAATTTTTGGTCCGGCATGTATCGAACTAGTTGGGTGAGAATACATAATACCACTATACTGAGCATCAGTACCCAACCTACCTTCAACATTATCAATCATATCATTAACATCAGAAGGTTTCACACCACCCTCCTCCGTTTTATGATAAATTTCCAAAGGTATTCTCTTCATACAATCAATATTATGGGACTCATCATCAATCTCCTCAGGATCAATACGAATACTTAAAACTAAAGGAGCATCCATACTACCACCACGAGTACTAGGAAGATAAGTTTTTCCAAAGTTTAACAAAGCATCCAATAACAACATAACTGCATCCTCATCACTATCACAATTACGTCTCTTAGCAGAATGGAAATAAGGATGAGCATAACAACCAGAAGCTTTAGTGTACCCAACAATACGTCCTAAAACACCTGCAGATGTATGAGGAGCAAGACCAGCAATTAATTCACCAATCAAATCAGTACGTGTTTCAGCATTATAAAAAGGTTCCATATTATAATACTTGACAAGTAAATCATCAATAAACTGGGAAACCTTCAACAAATAATCCCCACAACTTTCACTAACAACAATATCCTGAATCTTAATCTCAATAATCTGATTTTCATCAGTAATCTCTTTACCATAAATATCTTCAGTATAACCCATTTCCAATAATTTATCCACACTAACTCCAACTTCTCTAGGAATAAAATGAGTTAAAGGTAAATCTGTAGAATCATGTCTGATAGTACCATCACGATAAGTATAAACATCATGTAATGCTCTAAGAATACCTTTTTCCAAAGGTTCAGGATATTTATCTTCAGAAATTAAACCTTTAACTCCTTTAACAGTATCAAGACGCCTTACTTTAACACTATCAAAAGCATCATTCAATAGCTTGCCTAACTTAATATTCTTAGCACCAGAAGATTCCAGTTCAGTACGTGAACCACAAACAGGACAAATTGACTTAAATGAAGTAACTTTACATGACGGGTTAGTACATTTACACTTAGCAAGAGTAACCTTAATAGTACCCTTCTTAGCAGCTTCAACAATATTACGAATATTTCCGGCATAATTTCCGATAGGGAATAATGAATGAGGTGCAGGCCTCATTAACCGCTCTTTAGTTTTTTCTGGACGACCTACACGACCACCTATATAAGTAGGTGCTTTAGCTTTTATAGTAACATCACATATCTGGTTTATAGCCTCAAGACTTTTAGTGTCCTCATTATGTGTCAAATGCTTATTAAGTGTTCTCATCAAAGCATATAAATTATCATTTGAAATAATTAAAGAATTATTATTCACATGATGTGGAACACCTATAACTTCCAAAATACGTTTATGATAATCAATAGGAATCCTATTAATATCTACATTAAACACTTTCTCCGGAGTTTCAATATATCCATAAATATAATCATGCAATGAATTTAATTCTTCTTTAGATATATCATGGTAATAGAACGTATATTTAGGATGAAGTGGCGTATCTGTTTTCTCAGCAATTTCAAAAGCCTTTTTTGCACTGATTTCCAGTTTAAGTAAATCATTCAGTTCCATTTCTTCTTTGAAACCTATTCCGAAATCATCCTTGTTTTGTTTATAATATTCTGAAGCTTCAATTTCCTGAGCCCACCATTCTTCACACCAAGCAGAAACATCTAAAGGTATGTTTCCCCTTAAATATTCTCCAAAAGCAACAAGCATATCTCCTAAGAATAATATTTCAGATACATCACGCCTTACTTTTATGGCCTGTGAAACATTATTTACCTGTACAACATCACCATTTTTTAGTTTAACAATTGGACCTTCAACAGAGTCACATGGAACTACACAATTACCTTTACCTGGTTTTTCAATTTTCATTTGAGTACCAATAGCAAGAAATTCCACAATTTCCATTGTAGCAGGATGAATAGCCATAGATGCTAATCCACTATCTCGTGTACGACCATATCTTAGTCTAAAACCACCTTTAGCTCCGGGATATGACATTACTGGTCTTCCACCAATAATATCTTCCATATATTTTGCTTTTTTCTTTGGTTTTTTTGCCGTTTTTTCCTTATTTTCGTCTTTCTTTTCATCTTTTTTCTCTGCTTTTGGTGCAGTGAAATATTCTAGCCAAGTCCAACCATCTATTCCTAATGTATTTGCATATTTAACAATTTTACGTGATTTTTGAATAACTCCTTCAGCTATAGCAAGAAGAGCTCCTCCACGTATATGGTTTGTTTCTACACGAGGTAAATCTCTGTTCTGAACTTCGATAGCATCGGTTTGTTCTCCTGTAACTTCTACGGGGATGCTGCGGACTGCTTTTCTAACTTCTTCGGGGGTAGGTGAGTACTGGAGGTTTGTAACTTCTGATTCATAAAGTTCCACCTCTTCCACATATCTTTCAATTTCGTCATCGGTAGGTTTATATCTGTCATGTCCTTGAGCTATACGTATGTAATCTCCTATAAGAACGGCTAAAGCTGCAGCTGTACCTCCTGCACTACGAATTGGTCCGGCAAAGTAAACACCAAAACATTTACTTCCATCAGGATTATCTTTAATTTTAACTTTAGCAATACCTTCTAATGGTGCTGCTACAACTCCTTCTGTTAGAATTGCAAGAGCAGTACGTATTGCACTATCGGCATTTTCTTCTTGTATTTCATAATTGTTTTTTTGGCCAGGTACATCGTCTTTTGTTGCAATTTCTTTAGCTATTTGAAATGCAACTTCTTCTCTTGACATGGTTTCTTCTAACTTTTTTATTCTTTTTGCAACACCTTCTGGTCCTACTAACCCTTCTACACGTTCTGCTAAGTCCTTTGCTAATGGGATTTCTGGTTCTAATTCTAAGTCTTTTCCTTGTTTTCTTGCTTCTCGGGCTATGTCATATAATTCTTTAGTCTTTTCTTCCAGCATTTTAAAATAATCCATTATTTAACCTCCTTTCACATTTTATCCAAAAATATTATTATACATTATTAATATTTATTTCTATATTTGTTTGGCTTTATTTTTTGTTATAAAATATGGTTTTACAAATATTTCTTTTTATGAATTTTATAATATTTTTTTTATTATATTAGGTTAGGTATCTACTTTAAACGGGTTATTTTTTAATATAACTATTTTTTTTATTTTTTTATAAAATTTTACGAAAAAATATTATACTAATATGAATATATTCTTTTTATAGAGAGTTGGTTTAATGATTAATAAAATTAATGATAAAGAATGGAAATTTGATTTTTTTAAAGTTTTTGCAACAGAATATGATAATGTCCAAATATTTGAAAAAGCAGATAAACAAAAATTTGAACATTTTCCTCCAGTAATAGGTAACTTCTATGATGAAACAATAAGTGAAGAATTGCTTAAGGAAATTTGTGAAGGAAAACTAAAAATCAAAAAAGCAAAACTTGATGAGAATTATACTGATAATTTAGTAAAAGTGGACTATTTAAAAAATATTAAAATACAATTAAATGCACTTATGCAGCAACAAATAACAAACCTTCAACAGGAGGATCCTAATTTTCTTTCTAATGAAGAAAAAGAAATTATAGAAAATTCAGAGTTTCCATTTGCAAAACTTATGACTGTTGTATACTCTAAAGAAACTGATGAAATGACACCAGATGATCAGCAGCAATGGAAAACAAACATGAATAACTTTATAAACCAACAATTCGTGTCCGGTATAATAAACATATACTTCACAATGAAATTATACAAGGATAATAATTATGTTCGTTTATTCCAAACACCATATAATAAACAAGAATTATGGGAAGAATACGCAAATCAAAAAAGAGGATTTTGTGTCGTATACGATTTTAAACAGATTAAACGAACAAATGCAATGAACTTAAACAGACTTTTCCCAGTAATGTATGTTCATGAAAAAATAATAGCAGATGACTTGGATTTTCCTGTTTACAACAATCACTGTGCAAGTGTAATGAAAGTTAGACAAGAAGTTTCTGAATATGATAATGAATGGATGTTCATATACAATTATCATTACACTGAAACCGAATATCGTATGTTGGACAATTTACTTGAACCAATATATCATAAAACAATAAATAATTCAAAGATACAGCAGATATCTCTTAAAAATTATTTAGCTGAAGAAAATGATGAATTAATCTATAAACATGAAGACATAATTAATGATTTAGTAAATGTACTGGAATCTGAAGAATTCGAAGAAGATATAAAAAGCGAATTTGATGAAGTGTTAAAAATCACTGATGATGAAATGGATATTGATTTCATGAAACCGGAAGCAGTATATCTTGGACCGGACTTCCCTGAAGAAGATAAGGAAAGTTATAAAAAATTAGTTGAAAGTACAAATACAAGGATATTCCAAATTAAAGAAAAAGATGGTAAAATATTTAAATCAATAATTTAAAGTGATATGCTATGTCAGAAATACTTTACGAAGAATTAGTGGAAGTATATGAGAAAATAAGTAGCACGACAAAACGATTGGAAAAAGAAGAAATCATAGCAAACTTCCTAAAATCAATAAAAGAAAAAAGCCCAGAAACTACTTATGATGTAACATTACTGCTTCAAGGAAAAATTTTCCCTCCATGGAGTGATAAGGAAATGGGGGTATCCACGCAATTAATAATTAAAGCATTATCTAAGTTATTGGGTGAAAACACTAAAATAATAGAAAATAAGTTAGCATCAGTTGGGGATATGGGTGAAATTACAGAAGAATTGGTTAAAAACAATAAACAGGTCACATTCTTTAAAATACCGTTAACTATTAAAAAAGTTATAAATAATCTTCGAAAAACTGAATCAATAACTGGCAGTAACTCACAAAACAAAAAGTTGAATCTTATACTGGAATTATACACTTCTGCATCTCCACTTGAAGCAAAGTATATTACTAGGACAATTACAGAAAAGTTAAGGATAGGTGTTGGTGAAGGAACTTTGGTTGATGCAATAAGTGATGCATATGAAATCGATAAAGAAACCATTGATCGGGCGTATATGTTGTCAAATGATTTAGGTGAAGTTGCTACAAGAGCACAAGAATCTGCAAATTCAGTAAAAGAGTTAACAATTACGCCTGGAAAACCAATTAAACCAATGTTGGCTCAGCTCAGTCCGGGGATTCGGGAAAGTATTGTTGAAATGGGAAAAGTTGTATGTGAAACAAAGTATGATGGGATACGTGTTCAGATACATAAATTGGGTAGTGAAATTAAAATTTTCACTAGACGTTTAGAAAATGTTACTAATGCACTTCCTGAAATAGTGGAATATGTCCGAGATGCATTGCCTGATGAAGATTATATAATAGAGGGTGAAGTAATAGCAACAAAGGATAATAAACCAATATCATTCCAGTACATACTTCAGCGTGTAAAACGGAAATATGATGTTGATAAAATGAGGGAAAAAATACCTCTGAAGATATTCTTGTTTGATGTTTTATATTATAAGGAACCAATAGCTGAACAACCTATAAGTCAGAGAAGGGAGTTGCTTGAAGAGATAGTTACAACTTCTGATGATGTTGAGTTAAGTACTATGAAAATAGTTACTGAGGAGAATGTGGATGATGCTGAAAATCTGTTTGACTGGTCTATAGAGAATGGTCATGAGGGGATTATGTTTAAGGATATTACCAGTCCGTATTCGCCGGGTAAACGTGGAAAAAACATGTTAAAGTATAAGCCTGTGAGGGAGACTTTGGATTGTGTGATTACTGGTGGAATATATGGTAAAGGTAAAAGGGCAAAATTCTTTGGTTCATATTTATTGTCCTTGTTGGATAAGGATACTGGTGAGTATAAAACATTGGTGCATGCTGCAACTGGGATGGATGATGATATGCTTGCATCTCTTACGGAACGTATGCAGAGGTATATAGTATCTACTAATGAGCAGACTGTGGTATTTAAACCGGCAGTTATTTTGGAAGTTGCGTATAGTGAAATTGTTGAAAGTAATGAATATGAGTCTGGTTATTCTTTAAGATTTCCGGCTATTAAAAGGGTGCGGGATGATATAGGTTTGGATCAGGTGGATACTTTGGATAAATTAATGCAAATGATAAAGTTACAAAATAATTAATAAACTAACCATAAATATATATTGTTCATAATTCATATAAGATTATTAGATAATATATTATGAATGATTCAAAAATATTGAAAATATCATTAATTGTAACTGTTGTTGGGCTGTTGGGAATAATATTTCTATCAGGTTATGTGAATCCTGAAAAATTAACCATAAAACAAATTGACAAATCAAAAATAGATAATCAAGTAGAATTGGATGTTAAAATAGATTCAATTAAAAAAACTAAATCTAACACCCAAATAATTAAAATAACCGATAATACTGGGAGTATTAATTTGGTAATATTTCCATCAACAGATTTCAAGACAAAACTTATAAAAGGGCAAAAAATAACTCTTGTGGGAAGAGTCACTCAATATAATGGTAATCTTGAAATAATTCTTGAAGAATCTAAAAATTTACATACATCTTAACTTTTTTTTTATTATATCCTTTTTTTTAGTAACAATCCTATTTATGTCTAGTTTCTCTGAAATGACCTTTTTCTTATCTTCTATATTCATTTTACAAGAATTTATGCTCATTTCTATTGTCTGTAATAAATTATATCAAACTTATATAAGAGAAATTTACAAGAGATTTTTTTTTACATTTTACTACTATTACAAAATTTAATGTATAATGAACTTGAAACTTTTAATTAGAAATTCTAAGGTTGTATATAATGGATATATTATTACGAAATGATAAACGATTGTTAGTTTTACCGGTTATCATGTCATTTTTAGTTGTATTAATCTTGTTGTACAAATTTTCTTATCCTATTTCATGGGATGTTTATTATCATATTCATATGATTGATTTGTATATGCAAAATGGATTAACTTTCTGGGATTACAGTACAGTTGCTCCAAAAGGAAGGTTGATAATGTATCCTCCATTATTTCACCTGGTATTTGCATATGCTGCTAAATTACTTCATATTTCGCCAAGAATTCTATGTTTATGGGCACAACCTTTTTTCTCAGCTTATCTGGTAGGTATTATAACATTTGCAGCATATAAAATAACCAATGTTAAAACTGCATTTTTAACAGGTTTCTTATCAATGTTCTGTTTTATTACATTCAATAGGTCTGTAATATGTACACCAGCAACTATCGCGATAGGTTTGTTTTTAATTGCACTTGTATATTGTTATAAGGGAATTGAAAAAAACAGCATAAAATATGTTGCAATTTCAGCAGTGTCTCTTGCATTAATATGGAATCTGCATATGGCCACAGCATTGCTTACAAGTGGAGTAATTGGATTGTACTTATTGGTTCAATTATTTAAACGAAACTATGTTTTCAGTTATATGCTTTGTTACGTGTTAATTGTTTTATGTGTTGGGTTTCCATGGTGGATTTACATTGCTATGAACTATCAATTAGTATTTAATTCATTATCTGGTGCTGATACGATAATAACCAATTTTTTCTTCAGGTACTATGGAATAATTCCTTCAGCATTATTGCTAGTGGGATATTATTTTATAATAAAAGAAAAAACAATTTTAACAGAATTTTTATTAATCACTTCATTATCTCTTATATTACTCAGTCAAATAAAATATTTGGGATTTAACACAGTTTCTATAAGAATTTTAGAGGTTGTCTCTTATACATTGATAATAATATCTGGTATCGGATTAACAAGAATATATGAAAATATTTCAACTGTTCGTTTAAAGAACATCTTTGTCATAATTGTAGTATTGTTATCAGTTTCTTCTGCTGTTTTATATGCTGATAGTTATGTTCCGGATGTTCTTAATGAAAATGATTCAAACGGAACCCTGGTTGATGAGAATATTCATATTTTAATAAATCCTGTGGTAACTTTATTTAAACCTACAGTTATTTCTTCAAGGTTTGCTGATGCTGATTTGGCTCATGATCGTTATGAGGTTATGCAATATTTTATTAAAGAAAATTCTAGTCAAATGCTTGTATCTGAAGATGCTATTATGGATACGATTATAGTTTCTACTAGTAGGACTCCCGTAGTTTATGGTGGTTTCACGGAATCTATTCCATTATATGTTACGGATCCTGTTCATATTATTAAGGGATGGTCTAATAAGGGTGAACTACATGCTTTGAATATTGGTTATCTATTATTAAAACATAACACATCTACACCATACTATGCAGAAATAGTAACAGAAAATAATCACTATAAAATATGTAAAATAAAAGAGGAGTACAGGTAATTGTAATGAAAAAAAGATATGAATTATTAACTATTATTTTATTTATTGTCATGCTAATTGCATTATCATTAAGTACCGTGCAAACAGATACGATAGAAGCAGACAACCAGACACTCATAATATCAGTATGTACAGGTCAAATGAGGGCATTAGAAACAGGAATCTCAGTATATGCAGGATATCAAAATACGCCCTACATTTTATCAGATAAAACCCTGCCAGAACAATTAGCCTCATGGCTACCACAATATGTGGAAGAAAATAACATAACCAAAATAATAATAGCAGGACCAGTAACACATCAACAATTACTTGAACTCATGAAATTAAGAGTAACAGTAAAACATGTGAATGCAAACTCAATACCAGAAATATTAACAAAAATTGCAAAAAACAATAAAGAAATAAATAAAGAAGAAATAATAATCACAGCATCCGATCCACTAGCAGGAGTATTAGGAGCATACACAAAAACACCAGTATTCATAACAGCAACCAACAGCACATATCAATCAAGCAACACACTAGCTGATGAATACAGGGAATACATACAAGAAAACAACATAAAAAAAGTAACAATAATTGGAAACATTCCAGAAACAATAAAAAAAGAATTAAAATCATATAACATCCTCATAGAAGAAATAAGTGGAGAAACTTCAATCGATGTAAGTAAAAATTTAAACAATAAACTAAAAAAGGAAGGATATACTAAAAACAACACATCAGCATTTTATGGTTTTTATGGGGAATTGCCAACAATCATACCAACAGTAATAAGAGAACAAGGAGTTATGATAGAAGATTCCTCAAACAGGGGCGATATAGTACCATACCTACAAGAAAACAACATAAACACAGTATACATATTAAGAAACACAGAATCAGAATACATTCAAATGGAAGAAACTGATTATATAAACACTGATGTAATAAACAACCTAAAGAAAAACAACATTAACATAATACCACTAACAAAACCAAGAACATTAGATGAAGCAACAGGATTATATGATATGAAAATATTAACCGCAGAATACATGGAAAACAACACAAAAACATTACATGAAGATAACATTACAACAAACAAAAAAACACAACCACCATTAATAGAAATGTTAGAAAAACAGGAAGTAACAGACTCAAATAACATAACTGCAAAAATAACAAAAGAAAACAAGGAATACACAGTTAAATGGGATACAATTCACCCATACACCTGGAAAAAAACAGATAATAATACATATATTGGAACATCAAATACTGGTTATGACTACATCTGGAAAAAACAAAACAACACATGGCAAGTACAATACAAATACAATAACACCCCATACTACAATATCACATGGACACAAAACAATGACAAATCATGGACAGAAACACACCAAAAACAGAACTACACATGGAAATATGATGGACATAAATGGGCATGTTATAATCAAGAACAAAAACTAATATATTATATCCAAATTATACATTAACAAAATGTATAACACATTACAAACATAAATATTATATAATGAAAGATGATTTCACAATTTTCATTTAGATAAATACTTTTAAATTCAAGAAACTATAGGAGAATTTAATATATGAAACAATTATTCGGAACTTTTGGAGTAAGAAGAGTAGCAAACACAGTTCTAACACCAGAATTTGCATCAAAAATAGCAGCAGCATATGGAACAAAAATAAAAGGAACAATTGCAATAGGATCAGACCCAAGAACATCCTCAGAAATGATAAAACACGCAGTTACTGCAGGATTACTATCAGCAGGATGTGACGTGGTGGATCTTGGAATGTTACCAACACCAGCAGTACAATACGCAGTAAGACAATACTATGATGGTGGAATAATGATAACAGCATCACACAATCCACCAAAATATAATGGACTAAAACTTCTAGACTCAGATGGAATAGGAACACCAGATGAACTTGAAGAAGAAATAGAAGACATATACTTCAATGACAAACAAGACAGAGTATCCTGGGATAAAATAGGAAAAGCATACAAACAAGACATCATAGACGAATACTGTGATGAAGTCATAAAAAGAGTAGATGCAGACAAAATCAGAGAAGCTAAACTCAAAGTAGTACTGGACTGTGGATCAGGAGCAGCCTGCGGAACAACTCCATTTATCATAAGAAAATTAGGATGTGAAATCACAACACTAAATTGTCAACCAGACGGAGCATTCCCTGGAAGAAATCCGGAACCAACAGAAGACAATCTTCAAGACCTGATACAAGTAGTAAAAGCAACAGGTGCAGACATAGGAATAGCACATGATGGAGATGCAGATAGAACAATATGTATTGACGAAAAAGGACAATTCGTATTTGGAGACAAATCATTTGCTTTAGTCGAAAAATCAATGCTTGAAAAGAATAATGGTGGAAAAATAGTTACAACAGTAGCAACAAGTAATGCAATTAGAGACATAGCATTAGAAAACAACGGAGAAATTATCCTAACAAGAGTAGGTGATCTGGTAGTTGCAAGAAAACTCCAAGAAATTGACGGATTATTCGGTGGAGAAGAAAATGGTGGACTCATATTCCCTGACTTCGTATATGGAAGAGACTCAGGACTGGCAACAGCAATGCTACTTGAAATACTGGCAACAACCAAAAAACCATTATCTGAACTAATAAGTGATTTACCAACATATTACTCCGAAAAAAGAAAAGTTGAATGTCCTGATGACAAAAAACAATTAGTTGCAGAAGGAATCATTAACGACACAACAGAATATGAAGTAGACACTACTGATGGTGTAAAAGTAATCACTGATGAAGGATGGGTGATTATCAGACCATCAGGAACAGAACCAATATACAGATGTTTCTCAGAAGCAAAAACACCAGAAAAAGCAGCAGAATTGGCTGATTGGGGAATGACTTTAATAGAAAAATATTTAGATTAAAAATTATCTCCCCAATTCATACCCATCATTTTTTTTTAAATATAATAATATATTATACCAAATCATGTTCTCTTTTTTATATAAATTTAAACAAAAATACTAAACAGAATAATATATCATAACCCAAAAAAAATACAGTAGGAGCCTAAAAATCATGTCTGATATAAAAAAAGAAATAGCAAGCAGAGTAAAAGATATGCGAGAAGTATGTGAAATAAGTATACAGGATATGGCACAACAATTGGATGTACCCGTAAAAACATATGAATCATATGAAACAGGAGATGTGGACATACCAGCAAGTATATTATATGAAGCATCACAAATATTCCACGTTGATACAAGTTTGTTACTAACAGGAGAAGATACACGAATGAGCGTCTTTGCCGTAACAAGAAAGGACAAAGGAGTAAGAATTAACAGAAGAGAAGCCTATGATTATGAAAACTTGGCCTCAAACTTCACACATAAAACAATTGAACCATTCATAGTAACAGTAATGCCAAGAGAAGATAATTACATGCCAGAACCAAACTATCATAAAGGCTACGAATTTGTATATGTGCTGGAAGGAAAACTAAGATTATACATCAAAGACAATACTATAGACCTAAACGAGGGTGATTCAGTATACTTTGACTCATTACATAAACATGCAATGATAGCATTAGACAATAAACCAGTTAAATTCTTGGATGTATTAAATAACAACGAATAAAAAAAATAGGGTGAAAACCAATGGAATCATTATTAAATAAATACGTGGAACGAGAAGAATATGCATCCTACGAAGATTTTTACAAAAACTTCAAAATAAACGTGCCAGAAGATTTTAACTTTGCATACGACATAGTGGATGTATACGCAAAAGAAAATCCTGACAAAGTAGCATTATCATGGTGTGATGATAAAGAGGATAAAGTATTCACATTTAAAGACTTAAAAACTTTAAGTGACAAAGCAGCAAACTTTTTTACATCAATAGGTGTAACAAAGGGTGACAGAGTATTATTAACTCTAAAAAGCAGGTATGACTTCTGGTACTGTATGCTTGCATTACATAAAATAAAAGCAATAGCAGTACCAGCAACACACATGTTAAAACCGGAAGATATAGAGTACCGTATAACCTCTGCTGGCATTCAAACTGTGGTTGTCATAAGAGAAGATGGAGTACCAGAAAACTATGCAGAAGTAGAAGAAACTCTTGGGGTTAAACTTAACAAAGTATTTGTGGGAACAGAAGAAAAAGAAGGCTGGTATAATCTAAGAAAAGAAGTGGAAAAAGCATCATCAAATTTTAAACGACCAGTATACGAAAATGATACAGTAGAGGACACATCTGTATTATTTTTCTCTTCAGGTTCAACAGGACAACCAAAAATGATTAAACACAGCTTCGGATACCCATTAGCACATATAGTCACATCCCATTACTGGCACCAAGTAGTAGAAGGAGGACTTCATTACACCATCGCAGACACAGGATGGGGAAAAGCATTATGGGGAGAAATATATGGTCCATGGATATCCGGTTCAGGAATATACATATATGACTACGACAGATTCCACCCATATGAAGTATTATCTAAAGCACTAGATCATAAAATAACCACATTATGCTGTCCACCAACAATGTACAGATTCTTCATCAAGGAAGATATTGAAAACTTAGATTTCACTTCACTAAAACATGTTTCTACAGCAGGAGAACCATTAAATGATGAAGTTTACTACAGATTCAAAGAACTAACAGGACTCAGTATCAGAGAATCATTCGGACAAACAGAAACAGTAGCAACAATAGCAAACTTCCCATGGATGGATATTAAATTAGGTTCTATGGGAAAACCAGCACCACTATTTGACATAAGATTATTAAATGCTGAAGGAAAAGAATGTGATGTTGGTGAAGAAGGAGAAATAGTTTTCGACATATCCGAAGGATACCCATTAGGATTGTTCAAAGGATACTATAATAATGAAGAAAAAACCAATGAAACAATTTATGGTGGATATTATCATACTGGTGACTCAGCATGGAAAGATGAAGACGGTTACTACTGGTACAAAGGAAGAATTGATGACATAATCAAAAGTTCAGGTTACAAAATAGGACCTTATGAAGTAGAAAGTGCATTACTATCTCATAGTGCAGTACTTGACTGTGCAGTAACAGGAATACCCCACCCAATTAGAGGACAGATTGTTAAAGCTACAATAGTATTATCTGAAGGATATCAGCCATCTGAAGAATTAACTAAAGATATACAAAATCACGTAAAACATGTAACTGCACCATACAAGTATCCACGTGCAATAGAATACGTTGATGAACTTCCAAAAACAATTAGTGGAAAAATCATGCGTAAAAAAATCAGGGTTGCTGATGAAGAAAAATATAAGGAAGAATAAACAGGTTCTTCAAATATCCTCATTCCCTTTTTTTAAATCATGATATAAAACTTTTTTTTATACTGTTTTTAAATGACTTTTTATCAACTCGAATACTTTTTATGAAATATTTATTTACTCGAATTATCATAATAGTACTTATGAAATTAACTAAGAATTTGTTGATTAAAGAAGCGGAATATTTTTGTGCCCGTGCTAACAGCATTGATCATCCGGAGTTATTGGGGATTAATGATGGAAAAACAATAGGCACATACATAGAACATGAATTTAAGAAACATTTGTTAAACAAATATGATTTCAAACTAGGTTCTTCTAGTATGGGTGTTGATTTTCCTGACGAAGATATTAACACGGATTTAAAGGTAACTTCCCTTAATAAACCACAGAATTCCTGTCCATTCCTTGACATTCGCCAGAAAATTTATGGATTAGGTTATAATTTATTGTTATTTCTTTATGAAAAAAATGAAAAAGAAGGAAAATGTTATCTTTTCTTTGATTCATGTACTTTTATAGATGCTGATGAAACAGGGGATTATAAGTTAACATCTAATCTTAGAAAAATGCTTCAAAATAAATGGAGTAAGGAAAAAATTGTTTATTATCTAGAACAATGTAAACTCCCCGGTGATAAAACTACCTTAAATAATCTTGCCGAAGAAATAATTGAAAATCCTCCAAAACAAGGTTATCTGACGGTTTCAAATGCTTTTCAGTGGAGGATTAAATATACTTATACAAATAAAAATACAAACTTGCCAGTTGTTGATGTAAAGAAAGAATTTGGCGATTTCCAAACACCACTCTATTTTGCAAGACAAGTATTTGAATATATTCTAGAAAGACACGTTTTACATCCAGATTTGATAATTGAACCTACTTGTGGTATTGGAAATTTTATTCAAGCTTCACATTCATATTATCCAAATACTCCTGTCATTGGTATAGATGTTAATGAATCATATCTGAAGGAAGTACGTATGAATTTACCTGATGTTATGTTATATAATGTTAATGTCTTTGATTTTGATTTTAATAAATTATTAAGTAATGATTATGATGAGTATTTGTTGGTAGGTAATCCTCCGTGGGTTACAAATACCCGGTTATCTAAGTATGATTCAAACAATATTCCACAAAAAGAAAATATTAAAAATTTAAATTTCTTTGATGCAACAACAGGCAGTAGTAATTTTGATATCTCCGAAAATATTCTTTTACATCTTATTAAAACATTTAAAAATACTACGGCTACTTTCATATTCTTGTGTAAGTTTCAAATAGCTTGTAATATATTTGAATATTTGATAAAAGATAATATTCAATTATCAGAGATGGAAATTATACGTTTTGATTCATTAGAAATATTTAATGCAGATACATCCTCCTGCATTCTCTTCATACAATTTAATGAGAATAATAAGTTACTGGACTTTTGTAATGTTTATAACTTTGATGGTAGTATACACTCCCGTATGGGTATTGTCAATGGACAGTTTTATTCCAATTTGGATAATGTGGTTGATATAGATGGCGAGTGTTGTTTTGAATGGAGGCAGGGTATAAAACATGATTGTACAAAGATTATGGAATTAAGTTGTGATGGCGATAAATATAAAAATAAAAAGGAGGATGTTGTTCTTTTGGAGGATGATTTATTATATCCCTTACTTAAAAGTAGTGATATTAAAATTCCTATGGTTACTTCATCGGATAGGAGAACTATAATCACACAACATAAACTAAAAGAGGACACTTCATACATTAAAGAGAAATACCCATCAACATGGCAATACTTAGAAAGAAATGAAGACTATTTCCTTAAACGTAAAAGTAATATTTATCATAACGCTCCAAAGTACAGTATTTTTGGTATTGGAGAATATACATTTAAAAAGTATAAAGTAGCAATTTCAGGTTTTTATAAAGAGGGACTATTCAGCTTAGTATACAATGAAAAACCAATGATGCTAGATGATACATGCTACTACCTATCATTTGATAACTACGAAACAGCATACATAACAATGTTAGTACTAAACACATGGATAGTAAAAAGTTACTTAAAAAGCATAGTAATACTAGACTCAAAACGCCCATATACAAAAAAAGTACTAAAACGAATAGACATAAAAAAAGCAATAAAACTAATAACACTGAACACTCTAATAGAAACAGAAAAAAACTTAAAACTAAAAAAATACATAAACCAAGAAAAATGGGACAATTATACAAAATTAATAAATAAAATCAATACTCAAAAATAAACATTAAAAAAAAGTTTAAAGATGATTATTTATGTCTTTCAATAAGTTCATCAAATAAATCATCTATTTCAATCCCTTTATATGCAAGGTTAAGAATAGTGAAAAATATAAGATCAGCAGATTCATGAACTAAATCCTCATTATTCTTACTGGCAAGAATAACTTCAGTAGCCTCTTCACCTAACTTCTCTAATATTTTATCCTCCGCCTTTTTATCTGAGTCCTGCATTAACTTTGATGTATATGAATCAGTAGGATTATTCTTTCTATCTACGAGAGTATTGTAAACTTCTCTAATAATATCATCTTTCATTCTAATTCACTTCTTTATTCTTGTATTATTATCTCTTAAACTACCTGTAATGGCTATAAGAGGATGCTGAGCATCATTAATAATTTCAATATCATCTATTGTAAATATTCCATTCTTTTCAGCAGTTTTCTCTATTCCTAACTTAATAGGTTTATCAATAGAAATAACATAAGCAGTAATTTCATCATTACCCATCTGAGTAGATGCAACTAATCTATGATGACCATCAATAACTAAATATTTATGTTCATCCATTTTCACAGACATAATCGGTTCTGCCAAACCTTTTTCAATCTCATAAGTTCTGCCCTGTAATTCATCAGCATACACTTTATCTTGAGTAGGTTTTAAATCACATACTTTTATTTTTTCTTTAGTTAATTCTGTTTTAACACCATATAACTGTTCTAAAGTTTGCCTATATTGACTAACTTTCTCTGGTGTAGAACGTTCTATATGGGAACGAAGAATATCCGTGTTTGTAATAATACCCAACACTTTCCTATTTTCATTAGTTACAGGAAGTCTTGAAATTCCCATCCGGAACATGACTCGTGCAGCATCATTAATAGTTAATTCTTCATTAGCTATAACAATATCATCAGACATCATGCCCTCAACTGTTGGTTTTAAATCTCTAATAAGAAGATCAGATGCAGTGATTATTCCAACAATTTGATTATCTTTTTCTACTGGAAATCCATCGTGACCTGTGCTTTTAATAATTTTTTTAATTTCTGAAATAGGCATATCTGGTGTTACTGTAATTACATCTCGAGTCATGTAATCTTTCACTTTTTTATAATCGCTCATCAAATCTCTCCTCATTGTTGTTTAAAAAATATAAAGTATCTTATTATAAGGAATCTAATTTTTCTTTAATTAATTTATTTACTTCACCGGCATTAGCTTTTCCTCTAGTTAATCTCATTACTTGACCAACTAGGAAGTTTACTGCATTATCTTTACCATTTTTGTAGTCTGTTACAGCTTGTGGATTTTCATCAATAGCTTGTGAAACTGCACTGTTCACAGCATCATCTTCAACTACCCCAATAATGTCCATTTCTTTACCAATTTCAGTTGGTGTTTTATCATTTCCCGGCATTTGTTCAATTAATTTATGTGCTGCTTCAGGAGTTATTTGTTTGGAATTAATTAATTCAATTAACTCAATGATATCCTCTGGTGTAATTTTACTTTCAGAGTATTCTATTTTATTATAATGTAACACACGTTTTAATTCGTCTCTCATTAATCTTGCTGCAACATTTGGATCAACTTTTTCACATACTTTTTCGAAAGCATCTGCTAATTCAAGTTCTGAAGTCAATACTTTTGCGTCTGCAGCATCAATACCATACTGTTCAACAAATCTTGCACTTTTAAGATGAGCTGGTTCAGGCATTTCTTCCCTAATTTTTTCAACATGCTCTGAATCAATTTTTAACGGTGGTAAATCTGGATCAGGGATGTATCTATAATCATCCGCATCTTCTTTTGATCTCATAGGAACTGTAATCATTTGAGATTCTAAAAATGCACGAGTTTCTTGTTGTACTTCTCCTCCACGACGGAGAATATTTTTCTGTCTGATTAATTCGAATTTAAGTACTTTGTATGCACCACGAATAGAGTTAACATTTTTTACTTCTGCTCTTTTTCCACCTTCTATAGAAATGTTAACATCAGCTCTCATAGTACCTTCACCACGAGTACATCCACTATAGTTTAGTACACGAACTAGTTCATTTAAGAAGTTTCTAGCTTCTTCTGGTGATTTCATATCAGGTTCTGTAACAATTTCGATTAAAGGAATTCCTGATCTGTTGAAGTCAACTGTTCCTCTGTCGGGTTTGTACTGTCCAGGATCTTCTTCTACGTGAATTTCGTGAATTCTAACACCATTTAGTTCACCATTTATACCTACAGGAACAGAAGTTCTCTGGTATCCACTAGATAAATCAGGATAATCATAGTGTTTTCTCATGAAATATATGATTTCATCAGAAATATCACATCCTAACATTAAAGCAACTTTTATTGCTTTATCTAAAACACTTTGGTTAGGTGGATATGGTTTAGCTCCTGGCTGGTTTAAACATACATGGCATATGTTTGTATTGTTTGGTGCAGATTGATAGTTTGTTGGACAACTGCAAAATAATTTTGAATTTGTATCTAATTGTACGTGGATTTCAAGACCACACATCATGTCTGTAATAATGATTCCTCCAATTCAATATATTTTATTTATTTTATTTTTTTTCATAGAAAGATAATATTATATTATATATTAATATTTTGATTTTAATTAATTTAAATTTTTAGATTATTTTATTTTAAATTATATTTTTTTGATATCTAAGTTATCATAACACATATCAATGTATCTTTGAATATACGGATCTAATTCAGGTCTTAAGTTATTTCCTTTTGTTAATAGGCTCATATCTGAAAAACTTCCTTTAAGTTCTCTGTCTGCCCAGTATACTTCTTCCTCTACTCTTTTTCCAAATCTATTTCCATACATCTTAAATAAAGGGAATTTTGTTAGTCCATTACTTCCTGCTTTTAGTAAAACACCCATATTTGCAAGGTTATCTGTCCATGTTCCAGTTATAATTTCAATGTTTGGGAATCTTATTCTGGTGCTTGCAACGATGCTTGCATAATATAATGATGCAGGTTGTGGGGTTAAATGATATTCTGTATCAGGATGTGGATTTAATGAATAAAATATAATTCTATCTATGTCTAATTCTTCAATTAATTCAAATAAATCATTAAGATGTTCAATTTCCTCACCTAAACCTATAATTATTGTAATCGCTTTTTTATAACCTAATTCTCCTGCAGTTTTTAACATGTTTTTTATGTCGGGGATGGATTTGCTTGGACATATTTTATCGTGAAAAGTGGGATTTGCTGTTTCTATTGCTCCAGTTACACCTACTATTTCTTCACCATATTGATCTAATTCTTCAGTTATTCCTATGTTTAACCATACTGGATTGTCTGTTATGTCATATATTGTTTCACTGATTTCTTTTATTTCATCAGTAGAATATATTCCATAGCCTCCTGAGAGGAATTCAATGTTCCATCCCATTCTTTTTGTTAGTTCAGCTTCTGCATATATACCTTTCACATGTCTTTTTGCTTTGTCTGGATTGTCAATTCTATCTTTTTGTGAAGACATATAACAGAATTTACAGTCTCCTTTTTCACACCACCATGATAGGAATATGGCTCTTTCTAGTGTTACTTGTTTTCCATGTGTTTTTTGGGTAATTTTATCTGCTTCAATTAATAAATCAAATATTTCTTTATTTTTGATTTTTTCAATTAAATCCATGTTTATAGAACTCCCTTTAATTATAATTATAGTTAATCTTTATGATTTTTATCTTGTTTATTATTTAACACTTTTTTAGTACTTATTTTTATTGTTTTATTTTTATTTTTTCTTTTATTCTTGTTTTTGTTGTTTTAATTCTTTTATTATTTTTTGCTTTCCATAAAGTATATATACTATGAAAACAAATATTATATTGTACTAAAACTGTTGGGTTTAAGAACTTTGACAGATAAGTTTATATATAATCAATTATAAATAAACTATTGTAAGATGGAAGTGCCGTCGTGGCTCAGTAGGTAGAGCGTTCGGCTGTTAACCGATTGGTCGCAGGTTCAAGTCCTGCCGACGGCGCTAACTTTATTTGGGCCCATAGCTTAGCCAGGTAGAGCGCCCGGCTCATAACCGGGCGGCCAT
>CAMNFZ010000001.1 GCA_946537725.1 uncultured Methanosphaera sp. | reverse complement strand
GGAGAACAACTATAATGAAAATATCATATTGGAGTGACTACAACTGCCCATACTGCTATATCGGAATCTCAAGATTAAATAAAGCAATTAAAACACTTAACTTAAAAGATGTGAAAATAGACATCCATTCATTTGAATTAGATCCAAATGCACCACAAACATCACAATCAACCACACTCGAACGTTATTCTGAAAAATATAACATTACAAAAGAAGATGCACAAAAAGAAATAGAAAAAATAACACAATGGGCAAACGACGATGGACTTGACATGAAATACACCACTGCCCGATTCACAAACACACGTGATGCACACAGACTAACAAAACTAGCCATAGAATCTAACGACCAAAAAATCATTAAAAAACTAATTGATTTACTATTTGAAGCTTATTTTTCAAAAAACTTAGAACTAGCCGATAAAACTGTTTTATTAGAAATAGGAATAAAAGCAGGACTAGATGAAGAAAAAATAACAACAGTATTAAATTCAGATAAATTTAATAAAGAAGTTGAACTTGACGAACAAGTCGCATTAGGCACTGGCATTAAAGGAGTTCCATACTTTATATTTAACAACAAACATGCAATTCCCGGAGCTTTACCAACCAGCGAATTTGTTAATGTCCTTAAAAAAATCAAATTTGAAGAAGAAATCGCTAAAGAATACGAAGCACAACAATGCAATTCAAACTCCTGCTAACCATTATCCCCTCTTCTCTTCTTTTAAAATTATAAAAAAAAGTAGATATTATTAATCTAACTTAACAATATTTTTTAATAAAATAAAACGAATCGGACCTTCTTTATCCACATAAAATCCAGTTTTCATATGATTTGGTACATTCTGTGGTTTAATACTTTCATGGTTCAATAATAATTCAGCACCAACATCACTTTTATGGAAAACTTCATATGGTGCTTCATTTATTGCTTCAACCATAAGTTTAATATCTTTATCCTCATCTTCATACTCATATGACCATTCATCATCCGATACTTTAAATTCTATTTCATCAACTACACCAATATCATCATTAATTAATCTGAATTCTACCAGTTTATCATTATATGTACATTCACAATACTGAATAATTTCACTTACTCCATCCATAATCAATGCATCTAATATATTATCTATTTCCATTAAAACTTTCTCCCAAAATAATTGTTAATTAATATATGAATATATAATTCAAAATAAATAATCATTTCTAAAAATGAAAAAAAGGATATGATATAAATTATTACTTATGACTATTTTGTGAATTTGAAGCTTTTATTATAAGTCCTGTTTTTTTAGAAAATCTTTTATATTCATATGAACTATCCCATTTTCTGAGAAGTCAAAAGTATCTGTTGTTATAACATATTTTGGGTAATTATCTTTTATTTGTGTTAATGGTTTAAATTCCCTTTTGTGTGTTGTATCATCTTTAACCGTGTTAGATACTTGGATGTATATTTTTTTCTTAAATTTTCGTGCAATAAAATCTATTTCTAATTTGTTAATTTCCCCTATTGTTACAGTATATCCTAATCGAAGTAATTGGTTGTATACTATTGTTTCCAATATTTGTCCGAGATTTCTTTTGTTTTCATTTAATAATGTATAAAATCCCGTATCTACTACATAATATTTTTCTTGATATTTTAGTTTTTTCTTTCCTATAACATCTTCCCTCTTGCATTGTGAGATTACTAGTGAGTTTGTTATATGTTTATTGTAGTTTAGCAATGTTTTTACAGATATATCATTACCATCACGTTTTATGTGTTTGTTATCTTCTTTAAGATATTTTGATATAGATGTTGCTGAATATAATTGTCCTGTGTTACTAATTAGAAAATCCAATAACCTATATAATAAGTCATAATCCCGTATTTTACTTCGTTCTAATATATCATGTAGTATTATAGAGTCATATGTTGATTTTAGATAGTTTTGTTTTGATTCATCATCTTTATATTGTTGTAATCCCGGAAATCCACCGTATTCCAAGTATTGATTATATAGTTCGTTTTCCAATTCAGGTGTTATTTCTTTTTTTAGTATTTTTTTATGGTATTGGATTATTTCATTATACGAAAAGGGATATATATTAAGTGTTACATACCTTCCACTTAAATTTGTGGCTAATTCTCCGGATAACATTTTGGAGTTTGATCCTGTTATGTATATATCACAATCATAATCCACGAGATAGGAAGCTATGCTTTCTTCCCAATTATTAATTTTTTGAATTTCATCAAATAATAAGTATGTTGTTTCATTGTTTTTAGGCATCAATGTTTGTATTATTTGATCTAATTGTGTGTCTGTCCGTATTTTCCTATATTTTCCTGATTCAAATGATAAATATAAAATATTTTCATCTTTTATACCCTTATTTTTTAATTCATCTATTAAAGCTTTAAGAAAATAGGTTTTTCCAGAACGACGTACACCTGTTATTAGTTTTATTTCATTTGTATCCATCAAATTCCTTATTTTTTTCAAATAATATTCCCTTTTTAACATTTTATTCTCCTTCAAAAGAACTTTTTTTCGAAATTTATGTAGTACAGTAAATAATATTAAAATTTAAAAATATTTTATGTAATATATGAAATAAAATATTAGTATATGATATTATATAATGTAAGATATAAAAAGTTATCATTACTTAAAATTATATAACATACTACACAAAAAAAATATGAATAAAATAAGATTTAAGAAATAACATATTATTTATGGAAAATATTACGAAAAAATTGATAAAATTTTGGAATAAATTCCATTAAAATAATATATTATTTGGAAAATTTTCCATATTACTCATTTTAATAATTGATTAAATAGTTAAAATTAGTTATTATATAAAAATTTAATTTGTTTAATGTTAATTAGAAATAATATATACCCTCTTTTGTTAAAATATTATGTTATTAATAGTTTTTACAGATAATACAAAAATTATAAGCACAAATAGGATAAATTAAAAAACCAATGTTTTTAAACATTAAAACAGTAAAAATAAAGCATTAAATAATATTTATTGGACCATACCATGAAATTACTTCAAATAATAAATAAAGATTATTAATAAAAAAATTAAAGGATAAAGTAATTTTTACTGCATTAATGTTGTTTAAAATTTATAAGTATGATCTGTATTTCATCATATTTAAGAAAAAAAATATAAACATACAAGTTCAGTTCCATAATTTTTATACTTCGCTATACCCTTATATAACGAACTAAAAAAAGATTATGAAAAAATATAATTCAAAAAACAATAAAAAAAATATAAACTTAACAAAGACATATATATCAAACACTATAAAATAAGAATAAATTATAATTTAATATTAACAATACACAAAATTATTAATAATATAGTAAAATGTATTAATAATAGATTAAATACATATAATCAATAATCTTATAATTATTTTCATAGGTGAATTAACTTGGATTTTTTATCTGTTTTTTTAATAGCAGTGGCATTAGCTATGGATGCATTTAGTGTATCAATCACAAAGGGTTTTACTCAAAAAGATTTAACCAATACCCAAACATTATGGTATGGTATATTTTTTGGAGGATTCCAAGCACTAATGCCATTAATAGGTTATTTTTGTGGTAGTACCATTACATCATTCATATCATTCATTGCACCAATAGTAGGATTTACATTACTTCTAATAATTGGTTTAAATATGATTAGAGAAAGTTTAAGTGATGATGAAGACGAAATAAGTGATAAATTTAGTTTTAAAGAAGTGACGCTTTTAGCAATTGCCACCAGTATTGATGCATTTGCTGTAGGTTTAACTTTCGCATTTATTAATACCAATCCATTATTACCTTCATTTATAATAGGTATTGTAGCTTTCATATTTAGTTTGTTAGGAATACTTATTGGTAAAAAATTAGGAGATATCTTCGGAGATAAGTTCCAAATAATCGGAGGAATAATTTTAATCATTATAGGTATAAAAATATTAATAGGATTATAATAACCCTAACATTCTCTTTTTTTTAGATTTTTAAATTGATACTGAATTGATTTAACTTAGTATATTCACTTTCTGCATGAAATACAAAACAAATATAAAAAACTAGAACACTAGATAATTAATACCACATGGATATGAACTGACCTATTTTTTAATTATTTACTACAAGCCTTAATAAAACAGGAATTTAATCAAATATTCTGAATATTGACTAATATCATATAACTTTTATCTTAATAAAAACGAAATTACAATAAAAAAATAATTATAATCTAATGAAAAAAAATGTTTTCTAAATAATTAATTATTTTAAACACCATAATATAATATAGAAGAATAAAAAAAAATATGGTGTTATAATAAATGATTAAAGTAGAAAATCTAACCAAAATATACAAATTAAAAGACGGAAATAAAATCAAAGCACTAGCTGAAGTTTCCTTCGAAATAAAGGATAATGAAATATTCGGTATAATGGGAATTAGTGGATCAGGAAAATCCACATTAATGAGAATATTACGCGGAGTAGAACCTTTTGATGATGGAAAAATCATAATCAACGATATGGAAATTACACCTAAAACTTATAACAACTACAAAAATGAACTAAAAGAGATGACAGCAATACACCTCCAAAGATCCTTTGGTTTATGGTCAAAAACTGCAGTAGAAAATGTAATACATAAACTCTACGGAATAAAAAGTGGAGATGAAACAACAGCAGACATCACCGACATAAAAGAAGAATACATGGAAGAAGCTTTAGATATCCTAGATACAGTAGGATTAAAAGAAAAAGCAAATCATTTTGCACCTGTTTTAAGTGGAGGAGAAAAACAACGACTAGTTTTAGCTAGACAACTAGCAAAAAAACCAGAAATTTTATTATTAGATGAACCTGCAACAATGAGTAGTCCTAAAAAAAGAAGAGAAGTATTAGACACCATAAAAAAAATACATGACAAATATGGTACCACAGTAATCATAGTATCACACCAACCAGAAATTCAGGAATATATGGCAGATAGGATTATGTTAATGTTCAATGGTAAAGTTCAGGAAATTGGATTACCATCAGATATTATACAAGATTTCTTAAAAGATGAAGAACCAATATACCCTATTGCAGAAATGGACAGAACCGAACCTATAATTAAAGTAAAAAATTTAACTAAAGATTTTTATTTATACAAAGGAGGACATGTACTCACAATAGAAGACATAAACTTCCAAGTAAACAAAGGAGAAATCTTATCCATTATTGGACCAACAGGATCTGGAAAAACAGAAATACTAAGAATGATTGCAGGATTTGAAGATGCAGATGAAGGAAGTATAGAAATTTTAACCAATAATGAATGGATTAACATGCAAAATTATGGTGAAAACAGAATGAACATAAGAAAAAATTTAGGATTCATGCACCAAGAATTTGCATTAACACCACACACCCCAATTATTGAACAATTAGGATATAAAATATCCCCAAAAACTGATGAAACATACGAATATGCATTAAAAAAGGCTGAAGAATATAATTTAAGTAAGGAAGCTTTAGATTTAATTTATCAATTAACCGATTTATCAAAAGATGAAGCAATTCTTAAATTAGAAAAAATTAATTTAAGTCCTGAAATACTTAACATTTTATTCCCAAGTATTGAAGTAGAAAAAGTCATAGAATATTCAAAACCCGTTTTTGAAGCTTTAGATTTACCATTACCATTACTTTCAAGACAATTTATAGAATTATCCGGAGGTCAAAAAGTTAGAGTAGCTATGGCCACAGTATTAGCATCAAATCCAGAAATTTTAATATTAGATGAACCTTTCGGAGATTTAGATCCTGTAACCCTTAGACAAGTAGCAAATTCATTGAAAAAAATTAATGAAAAACTAGGTACAACAATAATACTCGTCAGTCACACCATGGAATTTGTTAAAGAAGTATCAACAAGAAGCATACTGATTAACAAAGGAAAACAAATCGAAGAAGGAAATCCAGAAAAAGTAACTGAAGATTTTATTGAAATGGAAAGTTTATAGTGATAATATGTTTGAAAGAATATTAGTACCAACAGATGGTTCAGAAATAGCAGAAAAAGCAGGTTTTGAAGCAGTACAATTAGCAAAGAAAATAGGTGGAAAAATAATTGTTACCCACATCATTGATCAAAGTTTAACAAGACCTTATGATGAATTAGAAAATGCTGCTCAACAGTATATTAAAACAATTATAGATAATGCATTAGAAAATGATGTTGAATGCGAAAGTATGATTATATATGGTAGCCCAAAATATGATCTTATGACTTTAACACGAAAAAGCGAAGCAGATTGTATAATGTTAGGAACTCATGGTAAAACAGGAATTACTTCATCATTAATGGGTAGTTTCACAAAAAATGTAGTTAAAAACATTAAATTACCAATAATACTAATTAAATAAGTAACAATTAATAGAATCAACTAAAAGATCAAATACATCATTCATTTCTTTTATTTTTTTATTTGAAACATCCACGCCCAAATAATTATTAATTAATAACTTAACCATATTTTCCACATCATCTAAACTAAGTAGATTAAGTTGTACTTCATCTATTAAATTAATTATTGAACTTACAAAGACCACATTTGCCTTATTTTTATTAAATTCATAAAATTTACTAGCATATTCCAATTTATTATTTGTTACTGATTTTTCATAGAAATCATCAAAATAAATATTAAATCTGGATAATCTACTAAGAACTGTAGATTGAAAATCTGTTGACATGAACGTTTGTAAATATAAAGCTTTTCTTAATGATTCTTGAACACTTAACGCAATGAGTTCACCCAATTTTGAATGTTTACCTGCATTTTCAAGATGATTACTGCTATTTTTATTAGATATGACTGCTATACCATCTGTTCCCGTACCAGTAGCAATATGAGTGGAATATTGACTTTCTAGTTTTAAATCTTGCAATACACTTGTTTTAGCTTCTGTTGCAGTAATAGATGCAGTTACTAAAGCACCATCATGTAAATTTGCATTAATTAAAAGTATAATATTTATTGTTCCAAAATGTGTAAAATAATTATTATCATATTCATAAAATGAAGCTTTATCTCCAGCTTTTACACCATTTTTATCGGCTCCTGCTGTAATAATTGAAGTAACCTCCAATTGTTCATATTTTTTTGTTGAAATAGCATAATTATCCATACAGGCTGATGTCATAAGCCCCGAAGTATTTTCATAATCTAAATTTAATTGTTTGAATTTACATTTTTGAAAATCATCATAATCTCCATCAGACAATTTAATATAATCTTCACCAGAAAGACTATGATTTATTATGCTGTTTTGATTATATACTAAGCCCCCATTTAACCAGGAAGATATTAAAACATTATTTTCTTTTTTTAGATTAACTATTATAGAATCATCTTTTTTAAGTATATCAAAAAAATTAGATTGATATATTTTTTCAGAATAATAAATAGCCATAAAAAACACCACAATAATAAGAAAAGTAGTCCTTAGCGGAGTCGAACCGCTGTCACAAGATCCAGAGTCTCGTAGGATTGCCACTACCCTAAAGGACTAAAATAAAAATAACTATTATTATATATCTCAAATTATATATTTATATTTTTTTCTTAATATAAAAAAAATATAGTAAAACAAAAAATTATTGATTTAAATTTAAAAATAAGAAAAAGAAGTTAAGGAATATTTAAACAAAAATTAAAATAATTTAATTTTTAAACAAGAATTACTCTAACTTCTCTAAAAATGATTGAAAACTATAAATAATAGAAAAATATAAAATAGATAACAATTATTAAAAGAAAAATAAAAAGTGAGTTACAATGAATGGCAATAGAGGATTATTAATAGGTAGAATGCAACCTGTCCACAAAGGTCACATTAATGTAATTAAAGATACTTTAAAAGAAGTTGATGAATTAATTATAGGTGTTGGTAGTGCTGACAAAAGCCATACTAATTCAAATCCATTTACAGGTGGTGAAAGAATATTAATGTTAACCAAAGCTTTAAGAGAATCTAAAATAGACCCTTCAAAATACTATATAATACCATTAGAAGATATTGCTTGTAATTCCATATGGGTAGGACATGTAAAAATGTTAACACCACCATTCACAAAAGTATACTCAGGAAATAGTCTAGTTCAGCAGTTATTTGAAGAAGAAAATATTAATGTTATTCAACCACCATTATTCAATCGAACAGAATATTCTGGAACCGAAGTTCGAAAAAGAATATTGAACAATGAAAATTGGGAAGATTTAGTGCCACCATCAGTTGTTAAAGTAATAAAAGAAATCAAAGGAACAGAACGTATCTATAAACTTAATAAAAAAGAAATAAGTGAACTAATTTAATAAAAGAGTTGTTTAAAATGGGATTTATTAGAGATAGTATTCATGGTGATTTGCATTTAACTGACTTTGAATTAAAAATTGTTGATACAGTTGAAATGCAAAGACTAAGAAGAATAAAACAATTAGGATTCACAAACTTAGTATATCCTGGTGCTAATCATACACGTTTTGAACATTCAATAGGTACATTATTCCTAGCAAACAAAGTAGGGAACACACTAGGATTAGATCAAGAAGTAATATCATTACTTAGAGTATGTGGTTTATTACATGATATAGGTCATTCACCCTTTTCACATGTATCTGAAAGAGCATTAAACCATAAGCATGAAGTTGTTACAAAAGAAATTATAGCAGACTCACATATAACAGATATTGTTGATGAACGATTTGATGTTAAATTAATAAATAGTATTATAGATGGTAAAACTAAATTTGGTAAAATCATCTCTGGAGACTTAGATGTTGATAGAATGGATTACCTTGCACGAGATTCATATTATACTGGAGTAGCATATGGAGTTATAGATACTGAAAGATTAATTTATAGTTTAACTTATAATGAGGACAATTTAGTTCTCACCCCAAAAGGTGTTCAAGCTGCAGAATCAACATTACTTGCCCGATATTTTATGTACCCTACAGTTTACCAACATCACACAACAAGAATAGTAAATGGTATGTTCAGAGTTTCATTATCCCATTTATTATCTGAAGGAATAGTTAATGAAAAAGAATTACGTTATCTTGATGATGGGGATTTAATCAATATTACAAGAAATACTAAAGGGTTACCAGAACAAACTATGAAAAATTTAGATACAAGACATTTATATAAAAAAACAGATACAATTAATTTAGCACAATTCAGTGATCCATCTGCAATAGTTGAAATGGATAAAAAATATATTACCGAAGCAGAAGAAGCAATTGCTAAAAAATTAGATATAAACCCCGAAGAAGTTATCATAGACACACCCGAAGAATTATCATTTAAAAAGATGAATGTTCTTGTAGAAACTAATGATGGACTTAAGCCATTAACAGAGGTATCTACTATCATAGATTCATTGAAAAAAGCACAGTATAATTATGCAGATTTAGCATTGTTTATGTCACCTGAAAATAAGGAAAAAGCTATTTCAATGAATATTAAAATAGAAGATTATTTAACATTACCTCAATAACCTTTTTTTTGAATGAAAATGTAATGTTAACAAAAAGTTAACATATAAAAACATCGTTAATGTAACCTTAAATCAGATCATCTTTATTTACTACCACTTTTTTTATACGGCTTAAAAAAAATGTTAACTATAAAATATCTATATATGAAAAAAATTAACAAAAAGTTAACTTTTAATTTTTAATGAAAACAAGAAAAAGAAAAAGTTAACAATCATTATTTTTAATTAACAAATGTTTTATTTTGTAATATCATCCATTTTTTTAGCATAAATTAATATTAGATAAATAATAAACATATTAATTAAGAAAAAACATGTTAACAAAATGTTAACCTGAAAATTTATTATGGAATTAGTTGAAATTCAACTCAAAGGAAAATAAAATATTAGAAAAAAAGAAATGTTAACAAAAAGTTAACAATAAAAATTATTGAAAACATTAGAGAGTAATATGTTTTAATAAAATAATTTTATGTTAACTTTAGTTAATAAAATAAAACAAATGTTAACAAACTATATATAGTACATCCAACATATAGTGTAACAAGAAAGAAATGTTAACATGATGTTAACAAAAATAATTATTTGGAAAAAATAACTAGATTGAGTACGGATGAAATAAAGAATTCACAGATACAATTAACATCAGTATATTTTATCTCTTAATTAATTGTTAACATAGTGTTAACATAAAATTTCCCACTTTTCAAAATGAAAACATTTTGTTAACCTTGTTTTATGAATAAAATATTATTATGGTGAAGACTATGACTTCTGGCCAGGCTACCGCAAGAATTAAAAATATTGAAGTATGGCACAAATTTAAAGAAAATGCAGAAACAAAAGGAATAAAAATTGGAGAAGCATTAGAAAGTATTTTAATAGCATATAATGAGGGTAACTTAGTAGATATTGAAGAATATGAAAAACTTAAAAAAGAAATATCTGATTATAAAAATACGATAGAAAATACTGAAAATGAACTACGAGATATACAAGAAAAAAATTCAAAATTGGAAAAAGACATAGATACGTTAAATAATGATATTTCACAATTAAATAATGAAAACAAAATTCTAAAGTCCAATAATTCTGATATACAAAACAAATTAAATAACTCTGAAAAAAAAATTGAAGAATTCAATCAAGAAAATACTGATCTAAAAATCAAAACTTCCGAAACAGAAAATATTAGAACAGAATTACAAACCAATATAAAAAAAATAAACGAACTAGAAAAAGAAAATCAAACATTAAAAGAACAGAATAAGTTATTAGAAAAAGATAACCACCAGTTAACAGAAGAAAATATCAGATTAAAAGGTAGTTCAGAAGTACCCGAAAAAGAAAAAGCATTACTTCAAAAACAATATGATAATCTAGAAGAATTATACGATAATTTAAAAAGTGATAATACTGTTTTAAATGAATCATTAAAAACATTAACAGATGAACTAAAACAACAACAAAAAGATACTAGAACAGCCAGAAGTGATTATAAACATATTGTAGAAAATTTAAATAAACTACATGAAGAGTTTAACGAAGTACAAAATGAAAATAAAAAGTTTAATGTGATGTTTGCAGAAATTAAAAAAATGTCCATGATGGAACGTATACTAGGAAAATATCCTGAAGATATTAAAGAATTAAAATCTTAAAATCAAAAAAAAGGGGTAAAGAAAGAAATTAATCTCGTGGATGATAATTAGGACTTTCGTTAGTTATGGTAATATCATGAGGATGACTTTCAGACATACCATTAGGTGTAATATGAACTAATTCAGCTTTTTCATGCATTTCTTTAATAGAAGATGCACCAACATAGCCCATAGAAGATTTTAATCCACCCATCAATTGATAAACTATTTGACTAGCTTCCCCTTTATAAGGAACTACTCCTTCTATTCCCTCTGGAACTAATTTTGTTGAATTCATATTACTACCAGAAGTTTGGAAATACCTATCTTTTCCAGCACCTACTCCCCCTGTCATAGCACCTAATGAACCCATACCACGGTATTGTTTATATTTACGACCATTTCTTATTGTCATTTCACCAGGAGATTCTGTAGTACCTGCTAATAAACTACCAATCATAACTACATTAGCCCCAACAGCCAAAGCTTTAGCTATATCACCAGAATAACGTAAACCTCCATCTGCAATAACAGGAACATCATAATCCAAAGCCACATCAGCTACACTACTTACTGCACTTAGTTGAGGTACTCCAACACCAGCAACTATCCTAGTAGTACATATTGAACCTGGACCTATACCTACTTTTATACCATTTATTTCAGCTTTCAATATATCTTCAGCAGCTTTAGCAGTAGCTATATTACCTAATAATATATCAGATTCTACATTTTTATTCATTTCCCTGACTGATTCTATAATATCAGTTTTATGACCATGAGCACTGTCAATAGCAATAATATCTGCACCTGCATCACTTAATGCCATTGCCCTATCCATATCGAAAGGACCACATGCAGCGGCAACTAAGTATCTTCCATTTTTATCACGTACTGCATTTGGAAATTTTTTACGTTCTAAAATATCTTTCATAGTTACTATTCCAACTAATTCCTGATTATCGGAAACTACTGGAAGACGTTCTACTTTATTTTCATATGCTAAATCTAATGCTACTTCTAAATCAGTGTTTTCAGTTATGGTAACAACATTATGAGTCATAGCATCTTGAACTTTAGTGTTCAATCGTTTACCACGTAAAGGTTTAATATCTCTCCTACTTATGATACCTATAACTATGTTATTGTCATCTACTACTGGTAATCCACTTACTCCTTCCATATCCATTATTTCTTGAGCATCTGAGACAGTTTCATTAGGTGAGATTGTTATAACTTCTTTGACTGTTAATTCATTAGCGTATTTTACTTTTTTAACTTCTTTTACTTCTTGTTCTATAGTTAAATTACGATGAATTACACCTATTCCACCTTGTCTAGCTAAGGAGATAGCCATATCGGATTCAGTTACTGTATCCATTGCAGAACTTATTACTGGAATGTTTAAATCATAGTTGGTAGATACTTTAGTATTTAATATTACATCTTTCGGTTCAATACTTGATAATCCTGGTTTAATAAGAAAATCATCAAATGTATAAGTGTCTTCTGCTTTAGTTAATTTTTCTGTAAAACTACTCATTATAATACCCCTTTAAATATAATAATCTTATAAAATATTAAAATTTATATTAGTAATATCTTTATTTTAAATCCTAATTAAATGTTATCTTTTAAATCTTGAACTAATTCTCGATTTATTGTTCCATTATTTCTATCTCCATGAGTGCATACACAACCTCTTACTCCCATGATATCACAATTAATACGTTTTAGCATAGTTACATCAGTTTTATTAACTGAACCTGCTAAAGCTACTTTAAGTCCATAATCATGTGATTTTTGAACAAATTCTTCTAATTGTTGTGTAGTCATGTGATCAGTTAATCTGTGACCATCCTTAATATATGTGTCTAACATTGCAATATCGGAGTTACTGTCTTTTGCAACTCGAGGAATTTCTTCAGGTAAAACTGAACCTATTTTATATGCATCTGCATAACCACAGGATACTACTGTTATATTTTTATTATAGTCTTTAATTGTTTTGACAACTGCATTCATTACATCTAATGCTTCGTCATAATTTTTTGTACCATATAAACCTACTTTAACATAATTTGAACCAGACACAGCACTTCCTAATGCAGCTAATGAAACAGTACCTGGTTTGTATGGAACATCACCTATAGTTGTGCTTACAATTATTTTGTTGTCTGCATAGTCACTTATTTCTTTAATAATCCATGGAAAATTTGCTCCTAATGATCCTTCTTTAGGATTTTTTACATCAAGAATATCTGCTCCACCTTCTTTTGCTTCTTTAGCTTCGTTTATATTTATTGCACTGACTAATAATTGCATATAATCAACTCTAAAAAAATATAAAAATAGTTAGAAATTAAAATACTTTTAATTCTTTCAATAGTTTGTCTCTTTCTTTTTTGAGACTGTCTATTTTTTCTTTATTTTCATCTTTATTTTCTTTTTCAAGCATAGTTATTGTATTAGTAATTGCTTCAAGATTTAATTCTAATGGACTTATGACCATAATTTCACCCCTTTTCTAAAATGATTTGATGTTTTTAGTTACAGGTAAATTTCTTAACCAACCTATGTCACTTTGATATAACATTCTAATATCTTCTACATTACATCTCATCATAGCTAACCTCTCAATTCCTAAACCAAAAGCTGCGACTTGTGTTTTAATTCCCAGAGGTTCAAGTACTTCTGGACGGAACATTCCGGATCCACCTAATTCCATCCAACTTTTCTTTTCAGGCACGTATATTTCTGATTCTACTGATAAGTAAGTGTATGGGAAATAGGCTGGTCTAAATCTAACTTTAAAACCTAGTTTTCTGTAAAATTCTTTTAGGATTCCTAAGAGATTTTTAAAACTCATGTCATCTCCAGCTACTATTCCTTCTACTTGATGGAATTCTGGCAGATGCTTATAATCTAAGGTTTCTCGTCGAAATACACGTCCTACTGAAAACATTTTAAGTGGTGGTTGATGTTCTGAAAGATATCTTACGGATAATCCAGTAGTATGTGTTCTTAAAACCATTTGTTTTGCTATTTCTACATTCCATTTATATTGCCATCCTTTACTTCCAGTATTACCTCCTGTTTCATGTTCTATTTTAGTTTTTTCAACAAGCTCTGAGGAAGGTAAATCGGCAATAGGTGGATTATTTACATAAAATGTGTCTTGCATTTCTCTAGCTGCATGGTCTTGTGGTTGGAATAACATGTCAAAATTCCAAAATGCTGATTCTAATATGGTTCCTTTTGCTTCATCAAATCCCATGTCTATAAATATACTTCGTATTTCTTCTATTGTTTGTTGTAATGGATGTACTTTTCCAGGGAAACTATTTGGTGCTGAAGCATTAATATCATAACCTCTGTAATGAAGATTTTTCCATGAGCCTGTTTTTAACTGTTCGTGTGTTAATTGAGTAGCTTCTTCTTGGATAGTTATTCCCTTTTCTACTATTTGATTTCCTAAGTCGTTTAATTTAAAATCAAATTTCTGTGTAGTTTTAATGTTAAAAAGGTCTTTTCTTTTTTTGAATTCTTTTCTAACATTATCAAATTCTTTAGGTATTTGATCAATAGATATTTCTTTTGAATTATTAATAAATTTAAGGAATTTTACTTGAGGTAATTCTTCTATATTGGTATTTAATCCTTCATCTGTGAGGGATATTTTACCGTTATCCATTTTAGTCCATCTGTGACGCATCATTACGCCTATTGCGAAGTTCATTTGGTGTTTGTTTACACCTGATTTTTCTATGAGTTCTTCTATAGTTGCTTCTTTTTTACCTTCTTTATCAAAATCTTGAAGAGCTTTAAGAATTCTATGTTCTGGTAAACCGTGAGTTAGATATTGTTGTCCTTCATCAGATAAACTGATATTGTCATTAGATGTTTTATTTACTGTGATAATATCTTTACTTGATAACATACCTGCGGCACTTGTTACAGCTTTTAATGGCATGTCTTCATTTTCGGCAATTTCTTCAGGTGTAATATCCTGATTTTTAGACAATTCTTTAAGTAATTTTTTTTCATATAAATGTAA
Source organism: uncultured Methanosphaera sp. (assembly GCA_946537725.1). Taxonomy (GTDB): domain Archaea; phylum Methanobacteriota; class Methanobacteria; order Methanobacteriales; family Methanobacteriaceae; genus Methanosphaera. Next base: position 51,033 of record CAMNFZ010000001.1, on the reverse strand, counting down.
TTCATTTATCATTTTATCTAACATGAAATTCATTCCCCCTTTTTTTATTATTAATATAATCCTGTTTTTGAGTATTTATCAACTAAGCCTACGAATAAAGATGCTGCTGTAAAATCAGCTGTTGTTCCAGGGTTATATTTATTTTCTCTAAGATACTTGTCAAATTTATTCATCTGTTTTAATCTTTCTTCAGTTGCTATTTCAGTATCTTTTAAAATAACTTTTGCCCTTTTTGTAATGTCAGCTGCTATTTCTTCACCATATTTTCGATTTATGAGAGTATCTGGAACTTTTGATAATAAATTTAAATATATTTCTAATGTAACATCATTCCTGGAATATTCTCCATCATATTTACAATAAGTGGGATAACCTATTTCTGAGATTATAGGTAAACCATTAGTAAGTTCATAAGAAATTTTATCAAATTTTGAAGAGATTTCAAATAAATCATACATATTAACATTGTTTTTACTGATTTCATTAATTGTATTCTTATTATTTATATCATATTCTGAAGTTTTATCATCCAGTCCACCAGCATTAGCTAGTACTATTGCTTTAGTTAATGCTACTGCATCTTCAGGACGAGTATTTTTCATAATAATATCAACCATTTTAGGCAAGTTATATATTGATTCTTCGTTTTCTAAAGCTCCAAAACCCGCTGAAATAGGTATCAACAACATACTTATCCCTAGATTAGTATTAGTGTTTACTAAGTTTTGAGTAGTTTTGATTGAGCGTAAAATTGCATCACCAATTTGTATTTTATCTAAAAGATTAGGATAATATTTTGATGCATTGTATGCGACTATTTCAAGATTTTCTCTCAAAACTGATCCACTGATTAAAAAATCTTCATATACCATGTTTTCAAAATCTTGTGTCCTATGAACATTACCTGGTTTAGGATAAGCACTTACTTCTAATAAAGTGGCTATTTCACCAAGTTGGGCAATATTACGAGAATTTAATATCATCTGATAAATATCTCCTGTTAATATAATTAAAATGAAAATAATTAAAAAAATTATTATTTAATATATATAAAGATATGTGGTTAATTTGATATTAAGTTATGCAAAAAAAAGAAGAGTTAAAAAAAATTATTCAATACCCAATAGTTGAGGTACAAAATAACTGATTATCATATCAGCACCTGCTCTTTTGATGCTGAGTAAAGTTTCATCAAGTAAATCTTCAGTAATATATCCTTTTTCAATTCCTGCCATTATCATAGAATATTCACCACTTACTTGATAAGCAATTGTTGGCATTTTAAATTGTTGTTTAACTTCTCTTAATACATCAAGATAGGCTAGAGCAGGTTTAACTATTATTGCATCAGTTCCTTCTTGAACATCCAAACTAACTTCCCTAATTGCTTCATTAAAATTAGCTGGATCCATTTGATATGATTTTCTATCACCAAAACTAGGTGTTGAGTCTGCTGCATCCCTGAAAGGAGCATAATAAGTTGAAGCATATTTAGCTGCATATGAAAAGATTGGAGTGTTAATAAAATCATTTGCATCTAATCCTTCACGAATTGCTTTAACTCGTCCATCCATCATATCACTAGGTGCAATTACGTCCACCCCAGCTTCTGCATAACTAACTGCTATTTTTGAAAGATAGTCTAAAGTTTCATCATTTTGAACATATTGATTTTTAATTATCCCACAATGTCCATGATTTGTGTATTCACACATACAAACATCACCTAATACAACAAGTTCTGTTTGATTTTTTAAGCCGCGAATAGTTTCTTGTATTATACCTTTAGGATCATATGCACTGCTAGCAACTTCATCTTTATGGTCTGGTATTCCAAATAAAATTACTGATGTTAATCCACTATCTTCTAAGAGTCCTGCAAATTCTATTGCATCATTTATAGAATATCTGTATTGACCAGGCATTGTTGCAATTTCTTCTGGTTCTCCATCTTTAGCTGATTCTTTAATATATATTGGATAAATTAAATCTTCAATACCTACACTAGTTTCTCTGAACATTGCACGTATACGTTCATCTGTTCTCATTCTTCTCATTCTTATATTTGGAAACATAAATTCTCTCCTTTAATTTTTTAAGCATAAATAATCATATATTACTTGAGCTGCATTGATGCTAGTTGAATCTCCAATAGTATTTGATGAAACTTCAACCACGTCCAAACCAATACTGTCTTTTTTTGATAATACTCCTATTATTTGTTCTAATTCGTATGGATTTATTCCACATGGTGCTGGAGTTCCCACTGATGGGACATATGCTGGGTCAAGCACATCTATATCTACTGTAATATATATTGGCGTGTCTATTTTTTCTAAACGTTTTAATATATTTTTTAAATCATTTTTTACATCATAATTAGTATAATATGTTATGTTTTCATGTTGTTTAACATATTTAAATTCTTCTTCTTCAGCAGAACGAATTCCTATTTGTATAATCTCTTTAGGATTCATTTCATGTATTCGTCTTAATACTGTTGCATGAGAATATTTTTCACCCAAATATTCATCCCTCATGTCAAAATGTGCATCCAGATGAATTATTGTTAAATTATGAAAATAATCTTCATCATAATCATATATTGCTTGCATGACCCCATTAGTAACAGTATGTTCTCCACCGATCATTATAGGTTTTAGACCCATATCTAATAGAGATAAAACTGTATCAGCAATCATCATATGAGTAGTTTCATAGTCTCCATAATTTACGTTTACATCTCCTATGTCATAATTGTTAACAGTAAGTGATGTATCAAAATGTAAATTATATGTTTCAAAATTATATGATGCTTCTCGAACAGCTTTTGGACCATAACGAGCACCGGATTTGTAACTGGTGGTACTGTCAAATCCCACTCCAAAAATAGCATATCCTTCTTCTACGTCATCCTGATTATAAAGTTCTGTTGAAAATGCGAATTTTGTCATATTTTCTGTATAAAAAAACATTTAAATATCACTCAAATTTATGATTATTGTATTAAAATTATTATTCTTGTATATATAATTATAAATTTTAAATTAATTAAAATATTGCCTGATAAAAAAAATATTATTAAAAAAAAAGAATTAGAAATCAAATAATGTTGTTTGCTTATATTTTTTAGTTTTAGGTTTTTCTTCATCAGTTAAATCATCAGAAGATTTTTTATTTTCAATTTTTTTGTCTGCTTTTTTATTTATTTCTTTTTTAGTTTTTTGTGTAGTTTCTATCGTTTTTATTTGTTTTTTTATTGTTGGATTAGTTGTTTCGTTCTTAATTGTAGTTTCAGATTCTTTTTTTGTTTTGCGTTTTTTGGAAACTGTACCGGTAGTTTCTTTAGTTTCTTCTGATTTTTTAGTCAATAGATTGCTGTCTTGTTTTTCCTGTTCCTTTTTCTTTTTTTCCTGTTCTTTTTTCTGTTTTTCCTGTTCTTTTTTCTGCTTTTGAATTTCCTTTTCTTCAAGTTTTTGTTGTTTTTTAAGTTCTTTTATTCTGTTTTTTTCTACTGAAGCCGGTATTTTTCTAGACCTGAATAGTTTAACTTCTTCATCTTCCAATTTGAAATATTCTTTTAAATCATAAGCCATCTCGTTATCTTCAAATAATATTTCAAAGAAAGGTAATTGTTTTTCTAATTCTTTAGGTGAAGTATGCAACTTTACTGACATTTTATTTGTCACTGCTTCAACCAAGTTTTTTCTTTTTCTGCTTTTTGACATTTTTTGGAAAACTGATGAACCAGTATATCTTGCAAATTTTTTGTATGTTTGTTTTTTACTAGCTGCAACTCCCCTACCCATAAATAGAAAAGCATATTTCCAGTAAGTATAATTTTGTGTTCTGAAAGCTCTACCAAGGTTTAAATCAGCTAAAGCTATCATTTCATATGCTTTTGCAATTTCATCAACCCTATCATATTCTCTTGGTATATTTTCAGCTATGAACTCTATTAACATTGATGGTTGTGCATCTACCCTCATAGCATCTTTAACATGTTCTGGATTTTTACTTTTTAATACTGTTCTCACTGTATCAAATATGTTTTGTTCTCCATCTTTTTTGGATATTACAGAAATACTTTCCATAGTGATGTTCTTGTTTGCATCAACTATTGCTTCCAAACTAGTTATTGCAGAACGTAAGTCTCCATTACTTTGTTTACTTAATGTTTTTAATGCTTCAGGATCATAAGTTATATCTTCATTTGCACATATTCTTTTTAATTGAGCATTAATAGTGTTGGAATGTACTTTTGTAAATTTTATGGCTTGACATTTACTTTTTATACTGGTTAATCTTTTACTATATGGATCATTTGCCATCATTATTAAAGGTTGTTTTGTATTTTTTATTGTTTCGTTAATTGCTCGGACTCCACCTGAATCATCACGTCCATTAATACCATCTACTTCATCCATTATCAATAGTTTATATCCATCTTGGAAAAGACTTCGAGTTTGTGAAGCTTCTCCAATACTTCTTTTTAATATATCATATGAACGTTTATCACTAGCATTTACTTCTATTGTTTCAGAAAAATATTCTTTTCCAACTAAATGTGCCATTGTTGTTTTTCCAACACCTGGTGGACCCATTAATAATAATGGCTTTTGAACTATTCCTTTAGACCAATTATTTGCCCATACTTCAATTTCTGCTTTTATTTTAGCATTTCCAAGTACGTCACCCAATGTTTTAGGTGAATATTTTTCTACCCATTTCAATTTGATGCAACCTTATTTAACTAATAAAAATTTACTTATTAAGGCTTCGAGTTGGAGTCTTGGATTAGCTCCTTCTCTTATCCTATAATCACATTCACTCATGTATTCCATTATTTTTACAAAATTTTCTTCATCAAGTAATCCTGAAGTTGACATTTCGGTTACTTCTTGATATAACTGAGTAATTAAATCATCCCCACTTATACCTTCAACAATTAAAATATCACGTAATAAATCTCTTGCACCCATAAAATCTTTGTCTAATGCTTTGTTAATTATTTTTCTAACGTCTTTTGGTTTTGCTCTGCTAATTACATCATAAACGGCATCTTCAGTAATTTTTTTATCTTCTGTTGTGGATGCTTGTAAAATATTAATTGATCGACGCATATCTCCTTGTGTGAAATATACTATATTTTCGAGAGCTGTTTCTTCAGCTTCTATTCCTTCTTCTTGTGCTATATATTTTAGTCTTTTTATTATTTCAAATGCTTTAATAGGTGCAAATCTGAATATTGCACATCTTGATTGAATAGGATCTATGATTTTTGATGAATAATTACATGATAATATAAATGATGATGTTTTTGTATACATTTCCATTTCACGACGTAGTGCTTGTTGTGCATCTTTAGTCATGTTATCTACTTCATCCAAAAAGATAATTCTAAATGGTGAACCTACTGCTTTGAGTTTACAGAAACTTTTTATTTCATTTCGTACCGTGTCAATTCCTCTTGCATCAGAAGCATTTAATTCTAAAAAATTTTGTTGCCAATATTCTCCAAGAAGACTTTTTGCTAATGCTAGTGCACATGTTGTTTTTCCGACACCGGCTGAACCTGTAAACATAATATTGGGCATTGAGTTTTCGTCCACATATCTTTTTAATCTTGTCACTATTTGTTCTTGTCCTACTACATCATCAAGTGTTTGAGGTCTATATTTTTCTACCCACGGAATATTCATTTTTTCACCTTTTGCTTTATCCTATTATTAATTTAATAAATATTATAATCAATATTGTTAGTACTGCTACAAATCCTAATATTTTACCAACAATATTATATATTTTCATTTGTTCACCATTTTTATAAATCAAGTAATTGTTTTTTCTTTTGTTCAAATTCTTCTTCGGTTATGATTCCGTCTTCTTTAAGTTCGTAGTATCTTCTTATTTGGTATACTGGATCAAATGTATTTGTTGTTGTTTGATTTAAATCGCCTTGGTTTGAAATTTCTTGATTTATGTTATTTATTTTATCATTTATTTCATCTTTTACATTAGATATTTCTTCTTTTAAATCATTTTGAGATTTGTTCATATCTTTTTCAATGATATTTTTTTCGGAAGATACTTCTTGTATTTGATTTGTTGTAGATTTAATTGATTTTTCAATATTTGTATTTTCTGTGGTTTTTTCTATAATTTTTTTATTTTCTTGAGGATTACTCTGAGGAGTAATGTTATTGTTATCATTTGTTTTTTCTGGTTTTTCTGTTCTTTCTTCGATAATTAAATCTTCTTCATCTTCGACTGTTACTGTGTCATCTGTTTCATCTACTTCTTCGACAATTACTTCAGTATCTTCTTCATCTTCAACTACTAGTTCATCATCTTCTTCATCTTCAACTACTAGTTCATCTAATTCATTATCATCTTCTAATATTATTTCTTCATCATCATCAAAATCTTCAAAAGCATCAAATTCATCAAATTCATCAGATTCTTCGATAAGTTCGATTTCTGATTTTTCTTGTTTCTCAGTTGCATCATTTTTTATAGCATTAGGTTGATTATTTGAGTCTGCTTGTTCTTTTGATGAGATAGTTTCTTCTTTTGTTTTGAGGTTATTTTCTGTAGTTTCTTGATCATTTTCTTCCAGAACAGATTCTAAATCTTCTGATTTTTTAGATTTAATTGTTAAGAAATCTTTAATATTTTTAGAGTCTTCTTTTGATTCTGTATCTTTAACATCTTGATTAGTTGGTGAATGTTTTTTAGATAAGAAACTTTTTATTTTGTTTGTTGTTCCTGCAGATGCGGTTGTATGGTCTAATTCTTTTTCCACTTCATTTAATTCATCTATATCTTCGTTAAGTTTTTTTGAATCTTTAGAAGCTTCTTGATTAACAGAATTGGTTTTTTGATTCTTTTCTGTTTTCTTTAAATTAAGAATTGATTGATAGAATGCTTCCAGTTCTTCATCATTATTATCAACACCAGCCAAAGTGTATTCTTTTTCACCAAAGCTTATGCCTAATTTTGGTTCTTGAAAAAAATTTCCCGGATCATAACTTAAGACAGATATTGCAGATATTGATTCAATTATAGGATAATCTTCATCATAAGATTCTAGAATTATTTTATGAGATTCAATTCTTGCAGATGCTTTACCATAACCACTAATTTTAACTACTCCAACACCTTCTCCTTTTTTAATAAAAGGTTCCATTTCTGGTTTAACTTCTATTTTACTAAATAATGACATTTTTACACCCAAATTATTTTATTCTTGTTTAATTATTTTAACTGGTTTATTGTTTTCTACAATTACAGTCATCATATCCTCAGCATAAACTGTATTTTCAAAAATTTCCTTTGCTTCATCTTCTAATGATTTAGAACTTGTATATCTATTTGACAGATGAGTTAATATTAATTGATTTACATTAGCTTCATTAGCTATCCTTGCAGCATCTTCTGCGATAGTATGGCCGTTTTCAACAGCTTTATCACGGTATTCTTTAGCAAAAGTTGCTTCGTGTATTAAAACATTAACATCTTTTGCAAAGTAAATCATTTGTTCCTGAGGTATTGTATCTCCACTATAAACTAATTTCACTCCTTCTCTAGGAGGACCTAAAACTTGTTCTGGAAGTATGGTTATGCCATTCACTTCTACTGAATGACCAGCTTGTAATTTACCAAATAATGGTCCTGGAGGGACTCCTAATTCTATTGCTTTTGGCCTTAAAAATTTAGGTTGTTTTATTTCTTCTATTTTGTATGCATAATTAGTAACTGTATGTTTCATTTTCATTGCTTTAATTAAGAAATTATTTTGTTGATAAATTACTACATCATCATCTTTTATTTCATGCACTATGAGTTCATAAGAGATAGTGAAATAACCTAATTTTTTTATATGATCTATCAAATCATTAATCCCTATTGGCCCATATATGTTTAAAGGTTTTGTACGACCCCTAAATGCTAATGATTGAATAATACCAGGTAATCCCAGTATATGATCGCCATGTAAGTGCGAGATATAAATATCATCAATTTTCATAGGACTTACTTGTGCATCCATTATTTGTTTTTGAGTTCCTTCACCACAATCAAATAACACTGTCCTATCATATATTTTTAATACAATAGCAGTATGATTACGAGTTTTTGTAGGAATAGCTGAAGCAGTACCCAAAAAAGTTAATTCTATTATATTAATACCCCATTATATAATTATTTTTTATTAATGAAACAATAAATTGTTATATAATATTATATCTATATTTCATATTTTTAATATTTTAAATGAAAAATTATTTTGTAAAAAAATAAAAAAATAATATTTAATTAAAATGAGAAATTATTATATATTAAATAAAAATTTATAAGGGGATTTTCTAATATGACAATTTTTAGTGATAATCGTATCATCGAAAACATATTCGATGATATTGGTTTTGAAGACATAACCACAAATAGTCTTGTACCTGAAAATAAATGGGCTCAAGCAGAAATTTTATGTAAGGAAGAGGGAATACTTGCAGGGATGGATGTTGCTCATTATATTATTGATGAATTTGATTTAAATATTTCCAGTACTTTTTTTGATGGGGACCAAATACATAAGGGTGATGTAATTTTAGAATTTGAAGGTAAAGCTAGAGATATTTTAATGGTTGAAAGAACCATTTTAAATTATTTGATGCATCTTAGTGGTATTGCAACCATTGTCCGAAATACAGTAGATAAGGTTCAAGAAGTTAATCCAAATGTTCGAGTTGCTTGTACACGTAAAACTATCCCCGGTCTTCAAAAATTAGAAAAAAAAGCAGTTGAAATTGGTGGTGGAGATACACATAGATTTAAGTTAGATGATTGTGTGTTAATTAAAGATAACCATATTCAAGTGGTTGGTGGAGTTATCGAAGCAATCGAATTAGCTAAAGAAAATGTTAGTTTTACAAAAAAAATAGAAATTGAAGTAGAAAATGAAGATGATGCTGTTCGTGCTAGTATGTTTGGTGCAGATATTGTGATGTTAGACAATATGTCCCCTGAGGAAATAAGTTCTGTTTTAACCACACTTCAAGAACGTAGATTACGTGAAGAAGTTATCATTGAAGTTAGTGGAGGTATTACTCCTGATAACATATTGGATTATGCTAAATTAAATGTAGATGTTATATCAAGTGGTTTTATTACAAATAGTGTTAAAACTATTGATTTGAGTTTGAATATTTTATAATTTTTTTATCAATGAAATATTAATTTTTTTTCTTAACTATTTTTCTATCTTTTTTTTAACCCAAAAAGGAAATTTAACCCATATTTATCTTTATTTTTTTGAGAAATTTCATTAGTAAAATTTAGTAAATTAAATAGTCTTTACACTAAAATATGTATAATAGATTTAAATAGTACGTTAATTAATCATAAAATACATTAAATTGACATTACATTTATTAACTAAAAATAACATAATTAATAACAGTACTTGAATTTAAGTAATATATAAAAAAATACACGTGATTTTTATGGCAGAATATGAAGAAATAAATGAAGAAATCGAAGAAACCGAAATTGAAAATTTAGAAAGTGAAGAAAACTTCGATGAAAATGAAGAATACATGGATGAAGATGATGAAAAATTACCATTTGCAAAAGCAGAAGTTGTACGTTTAATGAAACAACATTTAGACGATGACAAAATGATAAGAGAACGTGTTAAAGTAGAAATGAATAAATTTTTAGGAGATGTTCTCGCAAATGTATGTAAACAATTAAATGATTATCCTTATTCCACTGTCGAATATGAAATGCTTAAAGAATCAACATACCCATACACAAATATAGAACGAATAAACGAAGAAAAAATAAGAATTTTAAAACATTTAGATGCTATTAAAGCAGACTGTGATGCATTGAGTATGGACGTTAAAGCAACCTTAAAAATTAATGATAAACCAAACCAAGAAGATGAAGAAGACGATTTATTCTAAAACTCCAATTATTCACCCCCACAGTTACTTTTTTTTAAATAATAGTTTTAACATAAATTTACCTATAAATCAATAGGAAAAAAAATATGAAAACTAACATTAAAAATTTACCCATTTCTATAGGTGGAGTTGTTCTAGGTATAACTGCAATGGGAAATTTATTCCATGATTACTTCCCACTTAGCAGAGAAATATGTGGATTAATAGCTACATTTCTTATAATTTTAGTATTGATTAAATTAATTAAATACCCTGAAACTCTAAAAAAAGATTTGGAAAATCCGGTTCTAGCAAGTATTATAGCTACTTTTTCTATGACATTAATGTTATTATCAAATTACATCTATCCATATGTAGGTTATTCTTCAATAATACTATGGATATTTGCAATATTGTTACATACTTTTTTCGTAATTAACTATATAGTACGATTTTTTTATAAGTTTGATTTAAGTGATTTTACTGCTGGATCTTTTGTTGTATTTGCTGGAATTCAAATGATAGCAATAAGTGCTCCTACATTTAATCAGGAAGTTATTGGAACAATATCCTTTTGGATAAGTTTAATCTTTGTATTAATTGTTTTTGCAATAGTTTCATATAGATATTTGAATATGCCTATTGTTAAACAAACAAAACCAGTTATAGGTGTTTATGCTGCACCTTTTAGTTTGTGTGCTGTTGGATATTTAGCTTCAGTGACGCCAAACAATTTTTATTTAGTAATATCTTTTTATGTAATTACTAAATTATTGTATATTTTCGTACTAGCAAAATATATTGAATATATCCATTTTCCATTTTATCCAACATATGCTGCATACACATTCCCTATTGTAATTAACACAATAACGACTTTGCAAACTATGAAATATTTAACAAACTTAAATATTTATCTTGGGTATATGCAATATGAATTAATTATAGAGATAATTATAGCTCTTATATTAGTAACATATATATTGATTCAGTTTTTAATCAATATTTTTGCAGTTCCGAGAATATGGAAAAATTTTAAAAAAAATAGATTTAGATGAATTCCACTAATTCATCAATACTTTTTCTATCAGTACCCCTAGGTTCAGCATTAGGATAACCTAAAGGAGTTAATAAAACAGGTTCATAATCTTCAGATAACTGAAGCAGTTCAGCTAACGGCTCTTTATTAAATGCTGCTATGTAACAGGTACCTAAACCTAATTCAGTAGCTTCCAAAATAATATGATCCATAACAATTGTAGCATCTATATCAGCTATATTTTTTCCATCCCACCTAGTCCAAGCATCTTTAGGTTTTGAAACAACAGCAATGATATATGGAGCTTCAGTAAACCATTCCCATTTACCTATTTGTTTTAATTTTTCTTCATGTTTTTTTGTATCAATTACATAAATTTTAAATGCTTGAGCATTTACTCCAGTAGGTGCAACTTGAGCAGCTTTTAAAATTTTATTCAATTTTTCTTCTTCTATCTCCTTATCAAGATATCCTCTTACACTGTATCTTTTTTCCATCACATCAAGGACAGTCATTATTCCACCTCATCTTGATCGATTGTTGTGAAGCCTGTTTGTAATTTATCAACTTCTTCTTGAGTTAATAATTCTTTATCAGCATCATCATCATCAATCAAACTGTTACCAAATGGGTCTTCCAATATAAGTAATGTTGAATATTCACCAGTTTTAATTTTTGTAATAAATTCTATTATATCAAGAGCTTTTTCATTAACATCCCTTTCTATATCCGCACCTTCAAGTTTAATAGCTCGGACTACCGCACTTTCAAATCGATTTAATATACCTTCAACGTTTGAAACATAACCCTGTGATTTTGGTCCAGGTTCCACTTTCAATCCCAAATCAGGAATAGTGATTGTGGCCGTCTGTGACTTTGCCACCCTCGTATTTAATTTAGTATTATCAATTTTTAAGGAATATCTTATAGGATCATTATGCTCTAAGGATATACTATCTGAAGATTGGTATCCGCATTTTTTACAGGACACTGCTGTCTCCAACATGTCTCCAAAGTAAGGTATATTATCCGTTCTATTAGTTACCTCTAAAGTTTTAACTCCACCACATACTGGACAATCAGAATACATTATCTCTTTAGTAAAATCAATATTATCTTCGTTCATGTTATCATTTTAATACTTAATGTTATTTAAAAATTAATTTTTAACTGGTTTTTCTATTACTAACCCATGTTTTTTTAATTCTTGAATAATTCTATCTAAATTTTCTTTATCAGGAGCAGAAATATGATGACTATGAATATTATTTGATAACTCATATAATTTAGCCAATGATTCTTTCTGTTTAGAATCTGATTCTATGTGACTAATGAATTTATGTGAATTAAATTCATCATCATACTCATCAATTTTACGAGTTAAAGGTTCTTTAAACTCAGGAATGAAATATGAAATATCTGTAATTTTTCCACCATATTTTGTGATTATCTGGCGTTCCAAATCTATTTCTTCAATACTATGTTGCAAAAATACTTCTTCAGAAACTTCATTAATTATTTGTAAAATTTTCTTCAAAGTATTATCTTTAGATGTATTGTTTATTACTGGAATTGATAAAGAATTTGCTTTACGTATGAGATCATCGTTAATTATTCTGTTTTCTTTAAAATAATCCAGTTGAGCCCCACCACGTTTTATCGCCATAGCTCTGGATATAAAACGTTCTTGATGAGCTTCTTTATCAGCTGTTAAAATAAAAAAATACACATTAGCATCTTCTTTAAATTGTTCAATATTAATTAAACCAGGAACTAAATGAACTCCTTCAATAACTATGGAATCTTTATCTTTTACAGAACGTTTTATTACTTTTTCTATAGCTGGAATAACAAAAGATGCATGCTCTTCAAAACCTGCTTCAATAAGTTTTTCTTCAGTTTCATAGTTATAGGAATCTCTTAATGTTGTGTATGCATTATATGAAGATTTATGTAAAGCAGGAGCATAATCCGATCCGATTATTCCACGAACTATTTCACGAATAAAATCAGTTTCTATCAAATATTTAATGTCCAATTTTTTTGAGACTTCTGAAGCAATGGTGGATTTTCCTATACCAGATGCAGAACCTATTAAAATTACATAAGGTTTCATTTTATCACCATAAAAAAATATATTTTGAAAAAAAAAGTATAAAAAAAAGAAAAAGGTAAAAACAGTTTTTACCTATAATATTTCAACATCTACCTTTTTACCTTTGATTTTTGGAAGAGTTATTGTTAATTCATTATCTTCAAAAGAAGCTTTAACTTCTTTAATATCTACTTCAACAGGTAAAGGGATTACGTTTTTGGTTTTTCCAGAACATCTTTCTTTTCGTAAAACTTTAACTTCTTCATCTTCTGCAAGTAAATCAGGGAAATCTACAATTATTTCAACAGAATCAGTAGACATTTTAATAGATATATCATCTTTTGATGCCCTAGGTGTATCCATTTTAATAACTAAATTTTCTTCATATTCAAGTAAGTCCACTGGTGGTTTATTAGCTGTGTATTCTTCAAATGTTTTATTCCATTCTGATTGTCTTGATTTTAATGTGGCAACGACATCATTAAACATTTTTTCAGCCATATTCTTGGTTTCTTCAACAGTTTCTTTACCATATTCTACATAATCAAAGTTTTCTTTTTCTTCAGTACTTGCTTCATCATCCACAGTTTCTTCTACATCTTCTGCTTCTTCTTGAGTGTTTGATGTTGTTTCTTCAGTTTCTTCTGTATCTTCAACTTTTTCTTGAGTGTTTGATGTTGTTTCTTCAGTTTCTTCTGTTACTTCAACTTTTTCTTCTTCTTTGTCGTCTTTTGAATCTACATATACCTTTTTCATGATATCATTCCTCACTTTTTTACTGAAAAAAAAATATATTTTATTTTATTATATTAAATAATATATCTCTTATTTATTTAAATATTTCGAGAATTATTTTTGAATCACATTTTCTTATTCTTTTCTATGCCTACGCCTTAAATTATATTCTGTAAACTCATCCTCTTGAGCAAATTCTTTACCCATTGTTTGAATTAATTTTTTAATATCATCTATTTTACTTAAATCATTAATACTAGTTTCGAATATAGGATCATCAATTTTATCTGCATATTCGTTTATTACAGATTTATCAGTTAGTAAATCCGTTTTGTTAAATAAACAAATCATTGGTGTTTCAAATACTTTTTTAATTTCTGAATATAATAAATATTGATTTTCCATTAAAAATCCAGAAGTTTCAGATGGATCGAAAATATAAATAATTATATTTCCCAAATGTTCTAATGCTGCTATAGCATTTAATTCAATCTCATTCATATCATTAATAGACCTATCAAGTAAACCCGGCGTGTCTATAATTTGATATTGCCTATATTGAAGTTCATAGTTTCCAATTTGTAATCCTTGTGTAGTAAATGGATAGTTTGCAACTTTTGGACTTGCATCAGTTATATTGTTTAGAAGAGTGGATTTTCCGACATTAGGAAATCCTGCAATAACAACACGTATAGCATTGAAGTTAATATTAGGCATATGTTTTAATTCTCGTTTTGCAAAATCTAAGAAATCCAGTTCATCACTTATTCTTTTCACAACAGAAACAATCCTACCATAAGCTTCTTTTCTTATAGGAATTGCACTTAATGAATCTGATTTACGTATTTTACTAGCGTATTGAGATTCTATTTGTTTTAAAACTCCTAAAGCCCAAAACACTGCCCCTAATGAATGTTTATACTGATCAACACCAACAACTATATCTATATAATCTTGGTAAAATTCAGGTAATTCTTCAATTATTGGTGTTTCAGTTACAATTCTGTTAAATGTACTGTTAATTACTTCACATGCTGTTTGAACACGTACTTCTTCAATTCTCATACCTTTAACACGCGGGTGCAGTTTAGAACTTCTAACTTTAGATGCTGCTTTACTTGCCCTATTAAATGCCTTGTCTATTATTTCATCAGGCGTTGGTATATTTGGTAATTTCATTATATCCCTCCATTATTTTTCATTAAATATTTGTGCTTGAAATGAATAAATTTTAGTTTTTTCATCTTTCCATGAATTTTGATGTAATCCTGCTTTGTAACATAAATTTTCTAAGTAAGTTTTTACATCCCATTTTTGTTCTACTGGAACTTGTGGTAACAATAAACCTCTATGATAAGAATTTTCTATTATTAATCCATCACGTCCAACTTTTATCAATGAAAAATAATCTTCATAATTGCCAATAGTAATTATAGTTGGTTTTGTTAGAACACTTACTTCAATTTGAACATTATCCAGTTCTTTTAAGGATAAAGGATTAAAACGTGGATCTTCCAGAGCAGCAGCTATAGAAACATCTAATAATCCTTCAATTAATGGCATGTAAGGTTCTGGATATCCAATACAACCCCTTAAATTTGAATTTATGGAAAGGGTTACAAATACTCCTAAATGTTCATAAAATTTTTCAGGTAAGTTATTTGGTTGTGAAAATTCACCACCTTTTAGATATGTGGAAATATTTTCCCTAGCCAGTTTAATTAGTAGTTGTCCTTCTTCAGGAGTTAAATAATTAGTTTGCATTTATTGTACTCCACCAACTGTAGCTCTACTTACTCGAATATGTGGTCCACCATCACCTACTGGAACAGTTTGACCATCTTTTCCACAGAATCCCACACTTAAATTAAAATCTGAACCGACGCCAGTAATATTATTAAGTATATCCAGTGTTGTTCCTGATAATGACACGTCTCTTAAGTGAGCACCTAATTCACCGTTTTCTATATTATATGCTTCAACTGCATTAAATTGGAAAATTCCTTTACCTGTATCAACTTGTCCTCCACGAGATCCTTTTAAGTATATTCCGTTAGGTAAATCTTCTATTAATTCTTCGAATGATGAGTCACCAGGCTTAATATATGTATTACTCATTCTTACTAGTGGTTTGTTACTGACTGATGATCTTGCATTTCCACTAGATTCACCATCTCCAACTTTACTAGCAGTTTCACGTGAGCTTAGTACTGATTTAAATATTCCATTTTCTACTAAAGTTGTTTTTTCAGATTTTGTACCTTCTACATCATAAGGATAATATCCGAATCCTGTTTCAATTGAAGCATCATCAATTACTGTTACTAAATCTGAACCAATTTTTTGTCCTAATTTATCTTTTAATATTGAGTCATTTTGTAATATTATGTCTGCTTCTGATGCATGACCTAATGCTTCATGTATAAATACTCCTGCTAATTCAGGATCAAGTATTACTGGAAAATCTCCTGATGGTGGTGTTTGTGCATCCAGCAAACTTATAGCTTTTTGTGATATTCCTGTTGCAAAAGATTCTAAGTCTGCATTATTGATTATTTCAAAACCTTGTACTCCTCCAAGACTTTTATGACCTATTTGCATTACTTCGCCATTTGAAGCTACTGCATTCATAGATAATACAGTCCTATTGTTGTCACTAAGTATATTTGTTCCTTCTGAGCTTATTATTAAATCAGATGATTGTGATTCTGATAAGGAGATATTAGTACTTTGTATTTGATCAATTAATGATATTTTATGAAGTTCTTGCATTGTTTCAATTTTTTCTTCTATTGTAACATCTTCAATTTTTATTTTAGCTTTGGATTTAACTATGTCTTCCTGAGGATTAGTTTGTGTTAATTCTACATCACTCTTTAGTTGATTAGCTATCGTTGTTGCATTTTGTGCTGCTTCTTCAACTTTATCTATTTCACTCGTAAAAGCTGATCCCCATGCACCATTTTGTAAAACTCGTATACCAATAGCATAATTTATTCCTGTATCAATATTATCTATTTTTCCATCTTTTAATACTAAAGAATTGTTAATAGAGTTTCTTACTCGGATATCTGCATATTCCACTTGTGTTTCTAATTTTTTTATAATTTTCTGGAAATAATCCACATCTATTCCTGTTGACATATTGTTCCCCCTTTTTAATTTTTTTAAAAATAATTGAATGAAAATATATAAAATAAGTTTTGTTTATTTGCTATGTATGTTATATATTTTGTTTAACTAAGTAATTAATATTTTAGAAATAATAAAAAGTAATAATAATATTACATTGAAGTAATAATGTATTAAAAGTGGTGAAGAAAAGTATGATATTACATGAATATCATAAAAAAAGATTTGAGAATTATAATTTCTCAAGTAAAGTTTTACGTGCATCAGCAACAGTTAAAGGATAACCGGACTCTTTAAAAGTAATATTATCCTCTTTTTCAAGCATTTCAAATATTTGTCCGACCCAAGGTAATCTTAAATCAGCTTGTTCGATTACTTCCTTATCACTGAATACCTCTCGACAATTTCCTTGTTTTAATATTTTTCCTTTTCTTAAAACATTAATATTATCAGAATACATAGGTACTAAATCAACATCGTGAGTAGAAACTATAATGGTCATACCTTCGGCATTCAAGTCATATAATAATTGCATAATAGCTGAAGCACCATTTGGATCTAATCCACTGGTTGGTTCATCTAAAACCATTACTTTAGGTCTCATTGATAGAATACCTGCTATTGCTACACGTTTTTTCTGACCTCCACTTAAATGATGAGGTGCTTTTTGTGCGTATTCGGACATTCCAACAACTTCTAATGCTTCTTCAACTCGTTGTTTTACTTCCTCTTCATCAAGACCCATATTCATTGGACCAAAAGCCACATCTTCAAATACTGTTGGAGCAAATAATTGGTCATCAGGATTTTGGAATACTACCCCTACTTTGGCCCTTGCTTCAAGTAAACTTTTTTTATCATATTTTAATGTTTTTCCTTCAATAATAATTTCACCAGAAGTTGGTTCGATAATACCATTAAAATGTAAGAAAAAAGTACTTTTACCCGCACCATTAGGACCTAAAATTGAAATCATTTGTCCTTCTTCTACTTTAAAATTTATACCTTTAATAGCTTGAGTACCATCAGGATAATTATAATGTAAATCTTTAACTTCTAATATTGCTACCATAACTTAATCTCCTTTTTTTGTTTAAATTGTATATAAATTCATTGAACCAAAGTAAAGGATTCCTAGAATAACTATTACTATAAATATAATTATTAATATCCAATGTAATATAGGTATATCTTTAATTGAATCCCCATCACGAATCATGTTTAATTGACCATTATATCCCCTAGAAGCAAGAGCTTTATAAGAAATTTCCCCTTGTTCCCAGGTTCTTATAAATACCATTCCAGCTAATGAAGCTAAACAGTTCATCCAACTCATGTAACTATGATATCCTAATCTAGTTTTCTGAGAGTTATACATTGTACTTGTTACATCTAAGAATAAGAAGATGTATCTATACATTAATATAGCCAAATCAGTTAATATTGTTGGTACATGTAAGTCATGGAAAACAGCAAATATACGGTTCATAGGAGTAGTTAAAATTAAAAATCCTAATGCTGCTACACCACCTAGTACTCTAAAGAATACTAATAATGCCTGGTTTATCCCACCTTTTGTTAATCCTATACCAAATAATCCTAAATCCCAAATATGAGGTCCAGTTCCCAAAAATGCTAAAAAAATTCCTGATAAAACTGCAAATCCTATAGGTATTGCCATAAAAGTTGCATAAAAAGTTACTGGAATTTTAGCCTTAAATATAATTAAGACAGAACATAGCAAAAATATTAGGAAAGGTACAATTGGAGAACCAGAAACTAAATTTAAAAGTATTGCTGCTAAAGCAAAAATCACTTTAGAATAGATATTAGTATTTGTTAGTTCATTATGCATAGTATGATGATCTAACGTATCTTCAAAAATCGACATTTTCACCACTCAAAAAAAAAATTATAAAAAAATATTATGTTAAATCAATAACATAATTATTGTTGGTTTTTAGTTTTCTTTCCGCCGTACCAATAACCGAATATAAATCCGATAATAATAGCACCAATAGCTGCTTGTAGACAGAATAAAAGACTTTCTATTTCACCACTAGGTGGTTCCCATAAAGGTGCTGCCCATACTTTATAGTTAGGGTTGTTTTGTTCAATATATTGCCCACCTTGATCATCGGATCCACCAAAGTAACCATCATCTTCACCGTGACCGTTGAAGATAATTAATGGAGCAACTATTAAGATTGCTACTATTATTAATATACCAATATTTTTCCAATCCATTTTAATTAGCTCCTGCTTCTTGTTCACTGATTACACCTAATTTTACAAGAATATCCGGTCTTGCATCTTGGATGTAGTTGTAAATAACCATTGTTAATAGACCTTCTGCTATAGCTAAAGGTATTTGAGTTACTGCAAATATACCTAAGAATGCTACAAAAGTAGCTCCCATGTTTGCACCTGGGAATGCTAATGCTAATTCTACAGAAGTTGCTACGTAGGTCATTAAATCAGCTACGAATGCTGTAAAGAATATTGAAATTGGTGCAGAGATGTTCATACTTCTAAGTGCTTTCCAAACTACGTAACCACATACTGGACCAACTATACCCATTGAGAAAATGTTTGCTCCTAAGGTTGTTAATCCACCGTGTGCTAATAATATAGCTTGGAATAATAATACTATTACAGATAATACTGCGGTTACTGCTGGACCAAAGAATACTGTACCTAAACCATTTCCACATGGGTGGGAACAACTTCCACTTACGGATGGCATTTTTAATGATGATAATATAAACATAAATGCTCCGGAGAGTGCAAGTAATGGTAATGCATCATCAGTTTCTGCTGTTGCTTTTTTAATTTGCATGATACCATAAACTACAACAATTGCAGAAATAATGAACCATATGGCACACCACATTGGTGGTAAGTAACCTTCCATTATGTGCATGTTTTATTTTCCTCCATATCATAAAAACTTATTAAATTTAAAAAAATATATTTCATTAAAATCATATTTTATTTTTTAACAAAATAATGATTATTGTTATATTAACGATATTATTTAAACATGTTGATTAATATTTAAATAAACTTTAATCATTAATCAAATTTTATATATTTAGGTAAACAAAAAAAATTTATAGATAGAATACCACTTTAAAAATAAAAATAAAAAAAATAAGAGAATATAGAAAAAAAAATGAATAAAAAATATAGAATATAATAGAAAATATTGCATAATACGAATAAGTAATACCATTAATTAAAAAGAATAATACCAATAAAAAAAAATTTAAAATTAAAAACAAAGAAAATATTGCGTATTATATAGAAAAACTAATTAAATTAATAAAAAAAAATTAAAATAAAATTTTTAAATAAAAAATAACCCATAAAGAAAAAAAAATATTAAATTAAAAGATAAATGTATAATTATGAATGTAAAAAATAAAATAATATTAGCACTAGATGTAGAAGAAGAAAACAAAGCATTTTCAATACTTGAACAAACAACAAAATATTTAGATACCATCAAAATTGGTTATCCCATCACATTAGCCCAAGGACCACAAATCATTACCAAAATCAAAGAAACATTTGATGTAAAAATAATAGCAGATTACAAAGTAGCTGATATTGATGCAACTAATGAAAAAATAGTCAGAAATACATTAAATTACGGAGCAGACTCAATTATTGTACATGGTTTTACTGGTGAAGATAGCGTACTTGCATGTAAAGAAACTGCAGAAAAATTAGATAAAGAAATATTTTTATTAACTGAAATGTCACATCCTGGTGCTGATAGATTTCTAAAACCTGTATCCCTAGATATAGCCCATATGGGTGTTGAATTGGGAATAACAAACTACGTTGCACCTGCAACAAAATTAGATCGATTGCAAAAAATTAGAGAAATAGTGGGAGATGATGCTTTTATCATATCACCAGGAGTAGGTGTTCAAGGCGGTGAAGCTAAAGAAACATTAAAGTATGCTAATGCCGCAATTATAGGTAGAAGCATTTATAATTCAGATTCACCTCAAGAAACGTTAGAAAATATCATTAAATCCATCAACTAAAGTATTTGAAAATTCATATGATAAATCAAATAAATAAAAGTATACTATAGTAATAGGTTTAAAAAACATTATATTACCTAAAAAATTTGGATTAAAATACTGGATTAAACCTAATAATGATAACAATAATACTGTGAATTTAAAGATATATCTGTATTTTAATAATTTTTCAAAAAAATTCAACTCCAAACCTTTTTTTTCTTTTTCATCAGCATAATCATTTCCACGTTCATCAGCATATGCTGCGATAATAGATAATACTAAACAAAATGGACTAACTTGTGGAAATCCTATCGTAAATAAGATTAATAAAAATATTATTGCTGACATTACGTGATTAATAGTATCAACTTTTAAAGCCAGTCCAGTACCTATAAGAATACTTATAAAGATACAAGTAGCATCTCCGTTAATATGAGAGACATATAGCGAAAAAATTACACATAAAAACCCTGTAATAATAGCCATAATTGTATTATCTTTTTCATCCGCAAATTCATCCGATGCTTTCATAAAAAATCCAGATAAAGCAAAACATATTGCATCTACTAACATCAGATCATTCCTTTATTTTATCTAAAGCTCCAGCAACAATTAGTGGGAACAACACAGTAGCATCACCCACAACTGTAACTAAATTAGAACCTTTTTTAGCTTTAGCCCAAGATTTTGCTTCTTCTAATGGAGCACCACTTAAACTTCCACCTTCACTTCTATCCAAAGTAATCTGAATTCCTGCATCTATTCCCCCAGTAAGTATGTTTGAAGCTAAAGTATAATGTTTTGGCAAACCTCCACCCAACATGCATGCAGTAACTTTCTTAGAATCATATACAAAATCAGACAAATATGCCATATCATCAACAGCACTTATAGTGAAATCATGATCTTGACAATAAATCCATAACTGAAGTCCTATCATACAATCAATTAACCCTGGAGCAAAAATAGGCACATTTTTTTTCGCTGCTGTTGCAATAAATGAATTTTCATCAGTTACCAATAAACCTATTTCATGTAAAAAATTTTGAATTGAAATAACAGAATATTTTTCGTTTACTTTTGAAAATATTTTCTGAATTTCTTCTTCAAATACTTCAAAATCAGTGGATTTAGTATAAATATCAGCTATTCTTCCAATCCCATTATCTTGTAATACCTCATCATCTTCACCAGTACTTATATAATGTCGTCCACCAAAAGCTTCCACTAAATCATGAGTTAAATTCGCACCACTAGAAATAATTAAATCAACATAACCCTTATCTATTAAATCCCGCACTATTTTTCGTAAACCACCAGGAATCATAGGCCCTGCTAAACTTAAAAATATCTTAGTATCTTTATCTTTAATTGAATCTGCCAATAAATTAGTTGCATGAGAAATTCTTTTAGCACCCAAAACGCCTGATTCTTCTAGTTGTTCCATAAAGTTAGCTATAGTCATATTACTGTCTATTTCTAAATGTTTAACTTTCATAAAATATACTCCAAAAAAAATATTTAAAAAAAAATAAATTGATTAACTAGTAAAACTAACTAATCTGCGTAAAACATCAGTAAAAGTAACCATACCAGAAAGTTTACCATCTTTATTAACTAAAACTAACATAGAAACATCATTCTGGTATAAAGTATCCATACTATGCATTAATGTATTTGTTTCTTTAGCTATAGCAATATTTTCATCCATAAAATCTTTTACTTTTGCATCAAATTTATTTTGAGCAATCATTTCCATAATATCCGAATATTTAACTATACCCTTTATTTCATCATCAACAAGAACTGGTATTCCTTTAACATTGTGTTCAATCATTAATTGACTAACTTCTGTTAATGACATGTCATAATTTATTGTACACTTTATTGGTGTTGATAACTCTTTAATTTGAATATTTGGGATACTGATTATTGCTTCTGTTTTAAGTAGCAATGCATTATCAACATCATCTCTTCCAATAATAGTACCATATACTGTTAAATTATTGACAGGAGTTGGACCAATTTTTATTTGATTATCCAAATCTAATTGTTTAATATCTCCCAATACTGATATTGTTGCTTCACATGCACCTGGTCTTAATATATTCGTAAATTCTATTTTATTAACTGAAATATCAGAAATAGAATTACCATTAACATATATAGGTACATGAATTTCACAAGGATCATTTTCGATATTCAATGTATGATAAGCTTCTAAAGTAGGCTTATAACCTCCCCTAGGCCCAGGTACTCCCTGAACTAAACCTAAACTACGTAAAGATTGCATTTGATTCCTTATCGTACCTGCATTACGACCCATTAAATCAGCTATACTTTCACATTTAACAGAGGTACATTTAGATTTCCTATATAAATTAATTAAACTTTGTAATATCTCTTTTTGTACAGAAGTAAGCAATGTTACCACCTTAATATAAAATTATGTGAAAATTAACTATAGTCTTTAATTAAAAATACTATGTAATATAACTATATATCTAGAATATAATAAAAATGTTATGATAAATAATGATAAATTACTACGAATTCAAAAGATATAATATTTAAAAAAATGATATATAACTACATATATTTAATCAAAAAAAAAACCTTATTAAAAATATAATTTACCCAAAAAATAGATTAGGTGCGATTAATGAGTTTTATAGAAGTAAAAAATATTACGAAGAATTTTGATAATACGCCCGTATTAAAGAAAATTAATCTAGAAATTAATGAGGGAGAAGTATTAGGAGTTCTCGGTAGAAGTGGTTCAGGTAAATCAGTACTACTTAACATGTTAAGAGGAATACCAGAATATGAACCAGACGAAGGAGAAATCATATACCATGTTGCTATATGTTCAGACTGTAACTATGTGGATGCTCCTTCAAAAGCAAATACCCCATGTTCTTGTGGTGGAAGATTAAAAGAACATGAAATAAACTTATGGAAAAGTACAAGAGACGAATTTGCAGCAATAAAAAGACGTATATCCATCATGTTACAACGAACTTTTGCTTTATATGAAGAAGAAACAGTAATTGAAAACATTATGAAATCATTCGAAGATCAAAGAGATCCCGATAACATCAACAAAGCAATCAATTTACTTAAAATGACACGAATGGAACATAGAACTACACACGTTGCCCGTGATTTAAGTGGTGGAGAAAAACAAAGAATTGTTCTTGCACGACAATTAGCTAAGAACCCTATGCTATTTTTAGCAGATGAACCAACAGGAACATTAGATCCAAAAACTGCAACATTACTCCACAATGCTTTGTTAAATGGAGTTAAAGATAAAAACATTACAATGATTATTAACTCCCACTGGCCAGAAGTAATAGAAGATTTATCCGATAGAGTAATCTGGTTAGAAAATGGAGAAATAAAAGAAGAAGGAGAACCTTCCAAAATTGTTGCAGAATTTGTAGAAGAAATACCATTACCTCCAAAACACGAAACCGTCACTTTAGGAGATCCTCTAATAAAAATGAATGACTTGAAAAAGTATTATTTCTCAGTATCACGAGGAGTTGTTAAATCAGTAGATGGAGTAACTTTAACAATCAATGAAGGTGAAATAGCCAGTATTGTAGGATTAAGTGGTGCAGGAAAAACCACATTATCCAAAGTAATTGCAGGTTTAGTAGAACCAAGTGATGGAGAAATCGAAGTCAGATTAGGTGACGAATGGATTGATATTTCTAAAAAAGGCCCACAACATAGAGGTCGTGTAACACCACACATTGGATTATTACACCAAGATTTCAGTTTATATCCATATAAAACAATTTTAGGAAACTTAACTGATGCAATAAGTTTAGATCTACCATCCGAATTTGCAAAAATGAAATCATTACACGTGTTAACAGCAGTAGGTTTTAAAGAAGAAGAAGCTTCATCACTTTTAGAAAAATATCCCGACCAAATGAGTGGAGGAGAACGTCACAGAGTTGCAATAGCTCAAGTTCTTATCAAAGAACCTAACATTGTAATATTAGATGAACCAACAGGAACTATGGATCCAATAACTAGAAGACATGTAACCGAATCCATATTAAATGCTCGTGAAGAATTAGACCAAACATTCATAATTATTTCACACGATATGGACTTTGTATTAGAATGTTGTGATAGTGCAGCATTAATGAGAGACGGTAAATTATTAGATCATGGAAAACCTGAAGAAATTGTTGATCAATTAACATCACAAGAAAAAACAAAAATGTTGAATAAACAATTATAGTTTATTCAACCCAATAAACCCCATTTAAAAAAAAATCTTGTTTTTATAGAAAAAGAAAAAAGTTATAATAATTCATATTTAGTAGAACGTTGCTGTGGAATCCTACCAATATCCAATATTAATTGTTTAATTTTTTCAACAGGCAAATAATCACCATAATTAGCACCTGCAGCAGTGGATATTTTATCTTCAATCATAGTTCCACCAATATCATTTGCACCACAGGATAATGCTACCTGTGTCATTTTTAATCCTAATTTAACCCAAGAAACTTGAATATTTGGTAAAACCTCACCAAAAATTATTCTAGATATTGCATGCAATTTTAAGTCTTCAATTCCTGAGGCTTCATTAGTTATTTTACCTAATTCATTATTTGCCCCCAGAAATGTTAATGGAACAAATTCTGTAAATCCATGTGTTTCTTCTTGAATTTCTTTAAGGATAAACATATGCTTAATTCTATCTTCCCATGATTCTATACTTCCATACATTATTGTAGAAGTAGTTGGAATACCTAATTGATGAGCTTCTTTAATTACTTTAGACCATTCATTTGTTGATAATTTTTTTGGACATATTTGTTCACGAATAGAATCTACCAATATTTCGGCAGAAGCTCCAGTCATAGTATCCATACCTGCATCTTTTAATAATTTTAAAGCATCCATGGTAGAAATACCTGAATTTAATGCTGTTTGATATACTTCACTAGGACTTAGAGCATGTAAACAGATGTCATAGTTATCTTTAATAGTTTTAATTAAATCACAATAGTAATTAATATCCATATCTTTTGTTATTCCACCAAATAAACAAATTTCTGTAGCACCTACAGATTTTGCTTGTTTGATACTATCCAAGATTTCGTCTTGAGTCATTTCATAATTTTCATGATTTCTAAAAGAACAAAATTTACAACCAATCATACACTGATCTGTAATATCTATGGCTTTATTAACAACATATGTTACTGTATCCCCAACAATGTTCTTCCTTAAATTATCTGCAGTATCAAACAATTCAAATTGATTTGTTGAATTAACTAATTCCAAAGCAATATCGGGAGTTATATCATTATCTAATGATTTGTTATATATCTCATCAAGCATTAAATCATTCCCTAAACAATATATCTATTATAATGTTTAAGTATTATAGTTAAAATAAATTGTGTAAAAAGAGTTTAATTGAGAAAAAAAGGTTAAAAAATTGGAAATTATTCTGGTAAATGTAATTTCCATAAATAATATAATTCTTCAACTTTGTCTTGTTTTTTGGATCGTTTTTTAGATTTCTTTTTAAGAGTAGATTCTTCACCAGTCCAATTATCAACTACTTCATCTAAGTATTTAGCAATTTCTTCATCGTAAAAACGAGTACCTATTGTGTAACATTCTGCTTCGTTACGAATATATATAATTCCTGGCTTATCGTCATCACCAGCACCTTTTTCGTTCATTATATCTGTAATTTTTAATAATGTATCATAATATTTTTTTGCTACCATGAAGATATCTCCTTAAATT
Organism: uncultured Methanosphaera sp.; assembly: GCA_946537725.1. Classification (GTDB taxonomy): domain Archaea; phylum Methanobacteriota; class Methanobacteria; order Methanobacteriales; family Methanobacteriaceae; genus Methanosphaera. Next base: position 24,255 of record CAMNFZ010000001.1, on the reverse strand, counting down.
ATCGTAAAAATATATTAAATATATTTATATCAAACAAAGTATATTAATTTTTGTGAAAATTTCAATCACAATCATCAAAGACATTCTCATCAAAATGAGTTCTTTTTATTTTCCTGATGATTTTACAAGTACTATCTAATTCAAATTTTTTATAATCTTTAATTTTGGTTACTTGGACATTGATTCCTATGTTTTTTAATTGAGTTTGAAGTTTTTTGGGAGAAAATTTTTGATCAGGTCCTATTGCTATAATATCAGGTTGTTTTTCTTTTACAATTTTAAATGGATCGCCTTCGTTTCCAACATAAACTTCATCGACCACACTTAATTTTGATATTAGTTCTGCACGTTGTTGTTGAGACATTATTGGGATTCTTTTATGTTTTTCTACTGTTTTATCTGTTGCTATTACAACAAATAATTCAGCATTTTGTCCGCCTAATTTTTTTGCTTCTTCTAAATAAAAAACATGTCCCGGATGAAGAATATCAAATGTTCCTGAAGCCATTACTCTAATAATATCCACCCCTTTTTAGTGTTGAAACTGCAATGTATCTTCAAATGCAATTAGTCCTTTATATAATGCAGAACCAATTACCACATAATCTGTATTTAATTCAGATAAAACCTTCAGATCATCCAAGGATGTTATTCCTCCGGAGTATATAATAGGAATGTTTACTTCTGATAATAATTCTTTTATAGGTTTTAAGTCAACACCAGATAATAAACCTTCTACATCCACATTTGTAAATAGTATGGATCCAGCACCTTTTTCTTCAAAAATTTTTGCATATTCAACAGGTGTTTTATCTGTATATTCTGTCCAACCGTGAGTAACTACTTTATTATCTTTACTGTCTAATGATACACATATCCTTTCTGAACCGTATTCTTCGGATAATTCTGTAATATATTCTGGATGTTTTATAGCCATAGTTCCAATGATTACTGTTGTAACTCCTATGTCAAGTAATTTTTTTGCATCTCCAATTGTACGTATTCCACCACCCATCTGTATAGGTACTTCTGATTTGTTAATGATTTTTTTAACAATATCCAGATTTTCTCCACTACCTAATGCACCATCCAAATCAACTATATGTAATCTTTTTGCTCCTTTAGAAATCCATTGTAATGCTACATCTTCAGGATTGTTTAATACAATTTGTTCAGTGCCTGGTTTTCCTTGAACTAACTGTACACATTTTCCATTTTTTAAATCTACTGCAGGTATTATTATCATAGAATCAACTCTTTATGAATTAGTTATTTAATATTTAATATGTTAATTTCATTACTTATTAATTTTCTAATGAATCATTAATTAATTTAAATATGAAATACATATTTATTAATAATTAAATAATATTGAGAATGGTAATTAATGAGAAGAGTTGCATTGAAAATAGCATATATAGGAACTAAATTTCATGGATATCAACGACAACCAGATTATAGAACCGTGGAAGGAGAACTTTTAAAAGTATTTTTTGAAGCAGGGGTTATAACAGATACCTGGAAAGCTCATTATTCAGTTGCTGGACGTACTGATAAAGGTGTTCATTCAACATGTAATGTCATATCTTTTATCACTGATGAAGAGATAAGATTAAATTATTTAAACGGATTGTTACCACGAGATGTTAAAATAATTGGTGAAGCACGTGTTCCATATGGTTTTAAAGTTAGATTTCCATTATCTAGAACTTATACTTATGTACAACCATTAAATCCATTTGAAGATTATGAATTAAATTATGAGGATATGAGAACTGCGATGCAATATATGATTGGAGAACATAACTTTAGAAATTTTTCAAAACGAAACGAAAAAAATCCCAATAGGAAAATTATTGATATGAATTTAAGTGTTGAAGATAATTTGTTAATATTCAAAGTAGAAGGAGAAAGTTTCCTTTGGAATATGGTAAGAAAAATGGTTACTTCATTATTATTAGTTGGAAAAGGTAAACTTGAACTTTCAGATATTGAAAAATTGTTGCAACCTATCGATTTAAGAGAAACTATACGATTACAGCCTGCTCCAGCCAATGGACTCATATTAAGTGATATGAATTATAAGAATATTAAATTTACAGATTGTGAATATTCTAAAAATAAATTAATAGAAGAATTAGAAAAACAATATATTTATCATAATCAGGAGAAGTTTACTGATAATAAAATGATGAAAATCCTAAAACAAATATAATAGTGATTATAATGAAAATTGGAATTGTATTAGGTACTAGGCCTGAAATAATTAAAATGTCATCCATTATAGATGAAATTCAACATAGCGAAAATGAATGTATTCTAATCCATACCGGACAACATTATGATATAGAAATGTCAAAACAATTTTTTATCGATTTAAACTTACCATTACCTAATTATAATATTGGAATTGGATCAAATACAGCTTTACAACAAATTAGTAAAATTATTGTTGAACTAGAAGAAATATTAATCAAAGAAAATATTGATATTGTTTTAGTTCAAGGAGATACTAATGCTGTTTTAGCAGGAGCTTTAGCTGCAAATAAACTTAAAATTCCTGTAGGTCACGTAGAAGCCGGTCTTAGATCCTTTGATAAAGATATGCCAGAAGAAACTAATAGAATATTAGCCGATAACTGTTCTAATTTATTTTTTGTTCCAACTGATGAAACTGCAATTAATTTGCAAAATGAAGGCATAAATCATAAAATGATTCATGTAACAGGTAACACTATTGTTGATGCATGTCAAAGAAATTTAGATATCGCTATTGAAAAAAGTAATGTTTCTAGTATGATAAAATATGAAAAATATATAACTTTAACTTTACATAGAGCAGAGAACGTGGATAATCCAGAGCGTTTAAAAAATATTGTGAATAGTTTGTTAAATTTAAAGCACAATATTGTTTTTCCATTACATCCCCACACTAGAAAATCATTAGAAAACAATAACTTATATGAAAAAATATCAAGTGCTAAGCACATACAAATTACAAAACCATTAGGTTATCTTGATTTCTTATACTTACTTTCTCACAGTCAATTAATATTAACCGATTCTGGTGGTGTTCAGGAAGAAGCTATTACTTTAGACATTCCTTGTGTAACACTTAGATACAATACTGAAAGACCTGAAACTATTTCTGCAGGCGGAAATGTGTTAGCTGGAACTAATGAAGAGGAAATCAGAGGAAATATTGAAAAAATATTGAATGATAAGGAAATATATGATTCCATGGTTAATGCTAAGAATCCTTATGGTGATGGAACTAGCTCTCAAAAGATATTAAATATTATTGAAAAAAGTTTTGAAAATAATTCTGTTCAAATTAAAGAGTCAAATGAAATTTTAGACTTTAAAGGATATTATATTAAAGAAATTGCTGAGGACATAAATGTTAAAGAATTTGAAAATATTAACAAATATCATTTTATTGAACAAATTTTTAATAACAATGTTCCTGAGCTTATTGAAGACGAAACTGGTTTAAAAGGTAAAATTATTATTGTTAAAGAATTTGAAAAGCAAATTTAAAATAAATAACTCCCTATCGATAACATAAGAGTAAAATAAAAGATTTTTTATGTAAGGAAGTATATGTTAAAAATTAATTATAAAATAATTAAATTAACATACATCTAAATATTTTTTCAAAACATTAATAATGCAAAATAGAGATGTTAATTATTATATTTCAATATTAAATACATAATAGGTTTTCATATGAAATTATTAGTTTTTGAATATTCAACTGTATGCTTAGATAATTATTTGATAAATGAAGGATTTAATATGCTTAAAGGTATGTTGGATAATCTTGAAAACATCTCTTTTTTTGATACTTATTTTTTAATTAATAAAAAGTTACCTAAATTAAATTTTAAGAATTGTTCACCTATTTACTTAGAAGATGAAATAGGTTTATGGTTAAAAAAATATTCTGAAGAATTTGATTATTGTTTGTTTGTGGCACCGGAAGATAATTTAATTCAGTATAAGATTTGTAAAATTTTAGAAGAAAATAATGTGTCTATTTTAGGTTCTAGTTCTAATGCATCCTTTATTTGTTCTAGTAAATTTTTAACATATAAATATGTTCCAGAAGAATTAAAAATTGATACTTTAAAAATTAATTCAAATGATGTGGATTTTTCGGTAATAGAAAATCATTTTAAATCTTTTGATTTTATTGTCAAACCTGATAATAGAACTTCGTCTAATTTAATATTTCATGTTAACAATGAAAATGAATTTAAAGAAATTTTAGAATTATATGAAAAAGAAGATGTGGATGATGTTTTGTTACAAGAATATATTTCTGGAGATTCTGTGAGTGTTAGTATAATATGTGATGATAGTTTCGTTAATTGTATAAGTATTAATTCTCAGGAAATACGAACTGAGAATAATAAAATTACATATATAGGATGTGTTACTCCTATAGAACATGAATATAAAAATGAGTTATTCCAAATATCTGAAAGAATTATTAAAAGTATACCTAATTTAAAGGGTTTTGTTGGTATTGATTACATAATTAATGAGGATAAAATTTATTTTGTTGAAGTTAATGCGAGAATTACAACCCCCTTCATTGTTTTACAAAAACAATGTAATGATAACTTAATAGAAAATATAATTGAATTATTAATAAATAAAAAAAGAAAAAAAATAAGCTTTAAAAATAGTGGAAGTTTTTGTAAGGAAGAATAATATGAAAATTATAGGATTAGATATTGGAGGAGCAAATACAGATTGTTCCATAGTAGAAATTAAAGAAAATAAAATCATTTCTATGAAAAATTATAGAGAATACTTCCCCATGTGGAAAAATAATGATAAACTTCAAAAATGTTTAAAAAATTTTTGTAAAAATGATTCTGACATAGAAATAGTGTGTGTTTCTATGACTGCAGAATTAGCAGATGGTTATGAAAGTAAAAAAGAAGGAGTAAAAGATATTTCAGATAAAGTAATGGAAGTATTTGAAGATAAAAAAGTATTTTTTGTTACTTTTAATGGTTTAAAAACTTATGAAGAATTACAAAAAGATTTACTTAGTGCTGCAGCAGCAAATTGGATTGGAACAGTTGATTTAATAAAGTACATATGTGACAATTGTATTTTTATGGATATGGGTTCTACTACTACAGACATAATACCTATTAAAGAATTCAAAGAATCAGCTTTAGGTCATAGTGATCTTGAACGTTTAAGTACTGGAGAACTAGTTTATACTGGTATGTTAAGAACAAATTTAGCTTCAATAGTACATACAGTACCAGTATATGGTAGAAATACACGAGTAAGTAGTGAACTTTTTAGCATTAGTGCAGATATTCATAGAGTATTAGGAAATATAACTGAAGAAGATTATACGTGCAATACACCCGATGGAAATAAAAAAGACATACTTTCTTGTAAAAGAAGAATATCCAGATTAGTTTGTGCAGATTTAGATACATTAAAAGATGAAGAAATAATTAATTTAGCAGAGTATATTTATAAAAAACAGTTAGATCAAATTACAACCGCATTGAGTGAAGTTGTTGAAAGAACAAAAATAGACACAGTTGTAATAGTTTCTATAGGTAAGGGCAATTTATGTGAAAAAGCTGCTAAAAATTTAAAACTTAATATTATATCGTTAGACAAATATATTTCAAAAAAAGCAAGTAATGTTCTTACATCACTTGGTGCTATACAAATGTTTTTAGATACTTTAGATGAGAAGTGTGTTTTGATAGAAAATATTTAGTATGGTTAATACCATACATCTTTTAGATTTATTGCATATGCAAACATGTTAGCTGCTAAATGGAAGAATATACTTAATATCAATATTATTATAATAACTTCCCAAGTTAAATTAATTACTAATGAAACGAATATTAAAGACACTATTACAAAATCTAATTGATCTAGTAATGGTACTGGTTTTCCTCGTTCAAAATTAAGTCTTCTTTTTATAAAACTTCCAATAATATCCCCAATTAATGCCCCAAAACCTAAAAGAGCACCAACCAACAGCCCTTTAAAAATATTACCAGAAACAATGGTTATTTGAGAAGCATATATATTAAATAATGTGGTTAATATACCATAATCTGCTATCAGACCAAGCAGTCCACCAACTACCATACCTAGTAATCCACCACCTATTAAACCTCTCCATGTGCAACCATCACCCGTAATTCGACGTCCATCCCAAGCATTTTTACCGAAATCAATAGGTGTTCCACCCCCAAAAACTAATGCTGAACCATTAGCAAAATATGCAGGAATCATCAGATAAATCGAATAAAAAATTAATGTTAAAAAATCCATAGTAACACCCATTTACATTATAAACATATGATATATCTAAAGATTAATCTATAAATAATTATCTTAATAAACTAAATTGAAAAATAAATATAAAAATACTAATTATATTTAAATATTTCTTTACATCATCAAAACATAATACTTATACTATTTTTAATTAATAATACCATAAATAAAAAGTATATTCTATAAACTACATAATTATATATAATTAATTATTTAATAATAAAAAAAATATCATAAAAAATCATTATGAATACCATTATTATAGGGGAGGGATTAATATTACTACAATCTCTAAAACAAAAAGTTTATGTCCAGAATGTTTAAAAATTTTAGATGCTGAAGTATATGCAGAAAATAATAGCATATACATTAAAAAAACATGTCCAGAACATGGTTCATTTAACAACAGTTACTGGCATGATGAAGAAGCATACAACAAAGCATTAAAATACGTAGCAAAACCACACCAATTAACAAATTTAAGTCAAGAAGTAAGTGGTGATTGCCCATCAAATTGTGGTTTATGTAAAGAACATGAAAGTCAAACAATCTTAGGATTAATAGATGTTACAAACAGATGTAATTTAAGATGTCCAATATGTTTTGCAAATGCAGCAACAAGCGGAACATTATATGAACCATCACAAGATGAAATAAGACAAATGCTAAGAAATTTAAGAAAAAACCATCCAGTAGCAACACCTGCAATACAATACTCCGGAGGAGAACCAACAGTAAGAGATGATATTGTAGAATTAATAAAAATTGCTAAAGAAGAAGGATTTACCCACACACAAATTGCTACTAATGGAATAGCCTTAGCAAATAATGAAAATTTAGCAAAAGAACTTAAAGAAGCTGGTTTAAATACTGTTTATTTACAGTTCGATGGAGTTACCGAAGAACCATACATAAAAACACGTAACGCAAACATTTTTAATAAAAAAATAGAAGCTATAGAAAATTGTAGAAAAGCAAAATTAGGAATTGTATTAGTTCCTACATTAGTAAAAGGAATAAATAATGACCAAATAGGTCAAATAATTAAATTTGCTTTAGACAATATAGATATTATAAGAGGAGTTAACTTCCAACCAGTATCTTTTGCTGGTAGAACACCATCAGACAAAGTTGAAGAACAAAGAATTACAATTGATGACTTCATGAAAAATGTGGAAAAACAAACTGATTTCAACATTACAGAAGATGCATTCTACTCTGCATCAACAGTTGCACCAATATCCGATTTAATTGCAGCCATGAGTGGAACAGAAGCAGAAGTTACACTAACCTGCCATGAACATTGTGGTATAGGTACTTATGTTTTTAAAGAAGAAGACGGATCAGTCATACCAATTACTGATTTCATTGATGTAGACAAATTCCTTAAATTAATTGAAAAAAGTATTCCAGATATACAAAAAAATTCAAAAATAGCCAAAACAAAGACAATTGCAAGGGCATTAAAAGAATTACCAAAAACTGTTGATACTAAAAAATCCCCATCATTTATAAATATTGTGGATTTATTAAAGAACATATTTATAAAACAAGATTATGATGCATTAGGTGATTTCCATTTAAATGCTTTGTTAATTTCATGCATGCACTTTATGGATCCATTTAACTTTGATCAAGACAGAGTACGTAGATGTGTAATCCATTATGCTACACCAGATGGCAGAATCATTCCTTTCTGTTCTATGAACAATATTTATAGAGAAAGTATAGAAGAAAAATTTAATATCCCTATAGAATCCGACAGAGCTAAAGAAATATTAGCCAATATTCAAAAAGCTAAATTGGAAAATATGAAAAAATAATTAAAAATTTTCTATCACCCCCCCACACTTTTTTTAAAAAAAAATATTAAAATTATTATATTATTTACCTGAATTATCAAAACAAATAAGGGACAATTTTAATTTAAACTTTTTTTAAATTTAAGAAGTAATACCCAACCATAACAGATGTAAAAAAAAAGTATATTTTTAATCAATTATTTTAAACTAAATAAAAATATAAATAAAATATCTCCTTAATTAAAATTATTCACAGTTTATCTCATTAAAAAGCAAATAATTGTTTTTTTATTCTATCATTAAATGGATTAACTCTAATAATTGAAAATCACATAATATATTAATAGTATAAGAAATAAAGTAAATACATATTTTAATAGGTAAAAAACTATTACAACATGAATAGAATAGAGAAATAACAAATTTTTAAAAAAAAAATATTTAATACGAATAATTATAACCAATCAATAATTATACCGAAGTATTAAAATAAATTTTTAGAATAAAAAAATACGTTAATTGGAGGTAAAACAATGAGTGAATTACCCTTGACACCACTAGGAAGGATAATTAAAAGTGGTGGTGCTGAAAGAGTTAGTGAAGATGCCAAAATTGCTTTAGCAGATTTTCTTGAGGACATATCACAAGATATTGCAGAATTAGCTTTAGAAAATGCTAAAAAAGAAGGTAGAAAAACTTTAAAAGCTCAAGATATTGAAGCTGCCTATAAAATGGTATTTTAATTTTTAAAAGAATTAATCACATAATCTAATTCATCTTGATTTAAATTTAAATTTTTATAATAAATTTTTTTATTTTCTATTATTTTAAATGCAGATATTTCATATTGTAAATCAAAAAAAGTATTTTTAAATGATGCGATTTTTAAAATAGCAATAGGATATATAATCCTATTACCAGTTTTTATTGATTCTAACTGAAAAAATTTTTTTGTTTTCATATAAAAAAATCCCTAGTTTTTTTTATTACATTAATTAAATTTCTATTTTTTACTATGATCAGAAGTATTTTTAGTGTATTAAATAGTTTCATATTTAATGTTATATTAGCCTCTGATTCCAAATTCAATGTGTTTATTTGTGGAGTTAATGTGAAATAAAAATGTAATGGATATAATGGTGAAGTTAATGACCATAATAAATTACAGAATTTTATTGTTAAATTGTTGTCACTTAGACCTAACTTCATTAAAACATTTGAATTTTTGAATTTAATTATCTGCATAGCTAAAATAACTATTTTATATAAGTCCTCTCTAGAAGCAAATAATAATTCACAAATCTCTTTTATTTTATATAACTGTTGCTCTTTATCATTTATATTTTGTTTTTCTTCATGTTCTGTTTGATGGGATGATTTAGAATCTTTTTCAGAATTTTCATCTTCATTATTGTTTGATTTCAGTTCAAGTTCATATATTTTAATAGTATGAGAGAATATATTTAGATTAAATATTATGGTAGTTAAAGATTGTTTAGTTAATGTCATTTGAAATATTAAATAATTAACAATTAAAGATAAATTATAATCTAAATTATAATTTTTAAATGTTACATGTATATACCATGACTTGAAAAATAGTAAAAAAATAATAACCATAATAATAATTAAAAATACAATTATAATTTCAGCAATCATAAATAATCATTCCAATTTAAATAATCATATTTTAAATATTATTATAGTTGTATACAAAGTATTAATCTTTATCTTTTTTTGGTTTTATTTTAGTTTTAATTTTATCAATATTACCTTCTACAGGCACTTCAGTAGCAGGTTTTACATTAGAGTTATCAAGTAATCCAAACACAGCACTACCAACAGTACTCAAAACATCTTCCAAAGTAGTACCTGCATTATCGACACGAACTAACTCAACACCCTGAGGTCCAGGAATATCATTATAAACAATTAATAAAGCAATAGGATCAATAGAACCTCCACCACCAGCACCACCTACATCGGTTTTACTTTCTGCAGAATTATTTGCAACTCCCACACCAAAACCTAAAGCAGTCTTAGAAATAGGAATAATTGTTTTATCTTTAGTGACAATAGGTTTGCCAACTACACTATCCGTGTTCATTACTTTTTGTATTTTATCCAATGTTTTTTCGATAGAATTATCTAAATCCATAGTAAAATCCCCACAAATGATTAATCAGTAATAGTAAATATATTCATTTAATTATAATAATGTTGTGAAAATTAAAAAAAATAGTATTTTATATAAAAAGTTATATGCCGTGAGCCGGACTTGAACCAGCGACATCCAGATCTTCAGTCTGGCGTTCTCCCAACTGAACTATCACGGCAATTAAAAATAATTATGGGCCGAACGAGATTCGAACTCGCGATCCCCTCCACGTCAAGGAGGTATCATACCTCTAGACCATCGGCCCAGAAATATATTTCTAAACACTAATACTATATCTTACATTCATAGTATATATACTTAACGGTTACGAAAAAAGATTAATTGTTAGTTAATTTATGAATAATATACTCACCAATCAATCCACCAATACCAGTTAAAAAACCACAAACTAAAATTGATACAAAAAGCATTAACAAATCCTTAGAAACAAACAGAGTTATTAATCCTACAACAATACCAATAGTTGAAGACGTCTCTAAAGAATCCCTATAACTCATCCTTGGAATAATCATTACAGACATCAAACCAGCCAAAATCAACGAAACAACCATTATTGATGTTAAAGAATATAAATTTTGAGTAACAAAAGCCATTATATCAGAAGGAATTTCTGAAGAACCTAAAACTAATTGAACTCCTACAAATGTAAAGAAGAAAAAATCAATTAAACCAATCATTAAAGAAAAAATCCTAAAAATCACACTATTTTTTGGATTAAACTTTGGATTAGCTTGAATAATAATTGTTTTACCTGGCCGATCCATACCCAAATCATTCGAAATTCCATTAGCTTCCTGAAAATCTTGAAAACTTTCCAAATCATATTGAAAATGTAAATTTGTAGACCCACAATGTAAACAAGCCCCAGTTTCTCTAGGATTAATACCATGACAAGATAAACAAATTTTATTATCCGAAATTTTAGGAACTTTAATATCATTTAAAATAATATTCAAATCACTATCCGTTCCTGCAAATTCTAGAATATGTCCACAATTTTCACATTTATCAAAGTTTAACGGAATATTTTCATCAACTTTAACAAATTTTTTACAATTTCGACATACTATGTAACTCATAATTATCAATTCTTTATTATTTCTTTAACAAATATATATTTTACCCTATTATTTATTTACTTTTATTGCTTTTAAATAAGTTCTATTACCTTCAAGTATTTTTACATCAACAAAAGTACCTATTTTAACATCATCCACAATAACATTTTTATATGAATTAGTATAACCAACAAAACCGCCAGAAGAACCTTCACCAGTAATTAAAACTTTTTGAATCGAACCTTCATACAATTTATTATTTTCCAACATGACCTCAGTTTTAACTTTATTAATTCTATGAGAACGATCCTTCATGACCTTATGATCTATTTCTTTCAAAGAATTAGATTTTGCACCCGGTCTATGCATATATTTTGAAATATGAATAATATCAGGTTTAATTTCATATAATAAGTCCAACGTTTGTTGAAAATCTTCTTCAGTTTCAGTAGGATAACCAACAATAATATCCGTTGCAATAGATAAATCAGGTATTTCTTTCTTAAATTTATTAATCATAGATTTAAATTCATTTAAAGAATGTAATCTATTCATTTCCTCTAAAACTTTAGAACTTCCAGTTTGAATAGGAATATGCACAAAATTATATATTTTCTCATTATTTTTAAAAACTGAGATTACATCATCCAACTGACCTTTAAGACTTTTAGGATGCATCATACCCACCCTAATACGAAAATCACCTTCAATAGAAGAGATTTCATTCAATAAATCAGCAAATGATTCACCAGTATCTAAACCATAACAAGCAGAATCTTGTGCTGTGACTTGTAATTCCTTACAACCATTTTTAACAGCTTCTTCAGCCTCTTCAACAATAACTTTAATCGGATAACTAATTAAATTTCCCCTAGCAATTTTAGTACAACAAAAAGTACATGCACCATTACAGCCCTCACAAATTTGAAGAATATGAGTTAATGAATCAAAACGTTTATTTAATATACCTGCTTTAACAATAGCTGTTTTTCCATATTCATGAACAATTTCTCCACGAACAGCCTTATCAACAATTTCACCAATTTTATCTATTTTGTGTGGACCAACCCAACAAGCATTACCTGCAAATTTATTTAACCTAATTGGATCAACCTCAACCATACAACCAGTAATGATTAACTTTTTATCAGAATATTCATTTTTAATTTTATTAATCTTAGTGATCATTTTTTGTTCTGTAGGTAATTTAACATAACAAGTATTTAAGATAACCACGTCAGCTTCATCAATAGTGTCCACAATATCATGAGTTTCTTCCAATATTGCCGCCATAAGTTCCCCATCGGCTTGGTTAAATGTACAACCATGAGTTTCTAAATATACTTTCATTATACCACTTGTATTAATTATAATTTTTTTCTTTAGAGGTTACTTTAACAACATATTCGGATAAATCATATTTTAATTTAGATTTATCTTTAGATGATAATAATTTTCCATAAACCCTTTTAATTACTCTAGCATATGCGAATCCTTTTTTCATATTTCTTTCTAATGTTTTGATACCATATACTCGGAATTTTAATCCATTTATTTCCCCAACATCACCAATTGCTATTGGAAATTCGCGTTCTAATTCTACTTTATAAGAAATAACATTACCTGAATTATCAATTGAGAAACCTATTCTTGAGAGAGTATCTAATGATTTTGCCCAAATAGTTTGTATATCTACAACAGGACATTCAAATACTCGATTTCCCTCATTATTTTCTATAGAAGTAACTTCGACATCTTTATCATCAATATATAATAAAGTACCTGTTTCTAAGTACTCATCAGAGTATAAAGTTATATTTGTTTTCCAGGAAGTTTCAAATTCGCTTATCACAACCCGAACTTGAATTTCATATGCTTCTTCAGGTGCTGTTTCATGATATACATGATTACATTCATCACATTTTACTAATAATTCTTTATTTTTTTTCCCTTTAGATTTTAATATTTCATATTCTTCAAAACCACATACTGGACAAACCATTATTTTTCCTCCTTCTTATTTTTCAAGTATTGTTCTACTAATCCACCATTTTCTAAAATATTTAACATAGCTGGATCAAATGGCTTTATTTTAACTGTTGTATTTTTAGTAATATTATTTATTATTCCTTCTTTTACATTTACTTCTATTATATCCCCTTCATCAACAGTTATGTCTGCTGTGATAACAGGCAATCCTATATTTATAGCATTTCTATAGAATATTCTGGCAAATGATTTAGCAATAACTACGGATATACCTGCAGTTTTAATTGCTACTGGTGCTTGTTCACGTGAAGAACCACAACCAAAATTCCAACCAGCTACAATTATATCACCTTTATTGACTTTTTGTGAAAATTCAGGATCTTCTGCTTCCATCACATGCTCTGCTAAATCTTCAGGATTGAATGTTCTAAGATAACGGCCTGCTATAATTACATCGGTATCTATACTATCCCTAAATTTCCATACTTTACCTTTCATTATGTCCATAATTTATCTCCTATTTTTTTATTGTAGAACCATGATTTTTTCCCTTTGTTGTAATAATTTTTATATTATCATTTAAGATATTCTTCAATTCTTTTACCAAATATTTAGGGTTTTCATCCGTTATTCCAAAACAAGTTGGTCCAAATGAACTCATTCCCACTGCAGATATATTCAATTGATGCATTGAATTGATTATATCATTTATTTGAGAATTTTGTAAGTTTCTTTCTATTTTTTTAAAACCTAATGATTGAATTTTATTTACAGCATCCCCAAAATTATAAATATCTTTTTCTAGAACTGATGGCATTAATTTCATTAAGGTTAAATAGCTAATTTTTTGAACATCCTCAATGCTTATTGGTGAGTATTGTTGAAAGATGTTTATTTCATTTTTACCTGATGCTCCTTCATTAGTATTTGGTGTAATAAGTAGAATATTCCATTCTTCTGGAAATTCATATCTTGCAAGTAATGGTGGTGGGGCTACATGTGAAGCTGATGAGGGTAGAAAATCTTTTTTTAAAGATTTTTTATGACCACCATCAATGATTATTCCACCTTGATCAAATGAATATACTCCAACACCACTAGTTCCTCCTCTTTGAATAATTTTAGCTAGTTCTAATGTGCTTAAGTTTTTGTGATGATGTGTTGAAATTAATTTAGCAACAGACAATGCTAGTTGGGTTCCTAAACCTAAACCATGATGTATGGGATAAATATTATTTATCTTGTAAACATAGTTTGTATCTGTATTTAAATAGTTATTCATTTTATGGGTTGCTTCCATAATTTTTGATTCATAAACTTCTTTATTTTTTAGATTAGAAGAATCTTGAAATAGGACTTTTGTATCTTCCTTACTTTCTTTAAAATCGATACTTAATGATGGTTGTTCAAGTGTTATTCCTATACCTCCATCTAAACGACCTTCTGAACCGTTAAGATCTATTAAAGATAAATGTAATCTTGCTGAAGTTTCTATTTTCAAAATAATACAACCTATCTGTTTTGTAAAAAATTTATATACTATATTTATGTTTATAAAATATCATTATAGTATTTTTTTATAGGAAAAAAAAAGAAAATGAAAAGAGTGAAGTAAATAAGATTAAATGAATTTTGACATATATGGACCATCTTTGTGATATCCTAATTTCCTATAATAATCCCTTACTCCAATACCACTAATTATCAACATCTTATCTTTATTAAATTCGTTTTTGGCTATTCTTTCTGCTTCTTTTAATAATTCTGCACCATATCCCCTGTGTTGCCATAACTGATTATCATTTTTTCCTATTTCTTGCATTTGACCATAAACATGCAATTCCCTTATTAATGCACTAGTAGAAGTTATTTCGGGACGTATGATGTTGTTTGAAGGTATTCTAAGACGAGTAAATCCTATGAGAATATCGTTTATTTTATCTTCATAGGACAGGAATATTTCTTTACCACCAGTGGCTTCATAGTCTGTTCGCAATAATTCTATATTTGAATAATCTGGTTCAATACCATGAGCTTTTTTGTGTCCAACTTCCCTACATCTTATACATTGACATTGCACATTTTCTTCTTCTAATCTATTATAGACCAGTTCACCAAGATTAGATTTTTTTACTCCTGCATCAATTAATGTAGCCGGAATATCCCTTTGAATACGCATCGTTCTTACCCATTTAGGCAATATTTTTTTTATTTCCACTATTAAATCTACTGCCTGTTCTGAGGTGTATGGTTCATATTCTCCTTTTTTCCACATTTCATAAAATTCGGATCCTTCTGTAACCAGGCAGGGATAAATCTTCAACATATCCGGTGAAAAAGATGATTCTGTAAATAAACGTTTGAACATGTTTAAATCACTTTCAAAAGTTGAGAATAAACCAGGCATCATATGCATAGCAACTTTAATACCAGAATCCCTTAATAATTGATTTGCTTGTATAACATCTTGTATTGTATGGCCTCGGTCAACTCTTTTATAACGATAATTGTATAATGTTTGAACACCTAATTCAACCCGTGTAACACCATAACTTAACATCCTATGAATTTCTTCATTTTTTGAATAATCAGGTCTTGTTTCGAAAGTTAATCCTATACATCGAACTTTACTATGTTCATTAATTTTTTGAACATCTTTAAGATACATGAAATCAGAGGGTGGTATGATTTCAATTTCTCTCTGATTTTTAGGAATTTGAGAATTTATTTTTTCAAAATCATTCATGGCTCGTAGACATTGTGTAACAAACCATTCCTGATAATCTAGTGTTCTAGAAGCAAATGTTCCTCCCATAATTATTAATTCTACTTTGTCAATTGAATGTCCAATGTTATTTAATTGGTATAATCTATTAAAAGTTTGAATGTATGGATGGAATTCAAACATTCTTGCCCTTAAGGCTGCTGGTTCTTCACCAGTATAACTTGGTGGTGCAATACTACTTTCCGGACAATATTTACATCTTCCATGAGGACATTTATGTGGACTACACATTACTGCTACAATAGCTACTCCGGATATTGTTCGTGAGGGCTTTTTCATGAGCAATGGCCTTAATATTTCCATTTCTTCAGGTTTTGCATATTGTAATATTTTGGAATTACTCATAAATCCGGGTAAATTTAATTCTCTGCATGTTTGAATTTTTAATTTTTCTAAATCCCGTTTAGTAGATATCTGATTTTCTATGGCTTTTTTAATAATTAATCTACATGCTTCTTCCATATTCCAACACTCCTTTAATTTTATACCATAACAAATATTGTTTTATAATTACATACTAATTGTATAAAGGTGACTTATAATGAAAACTACCGAAATAATAGGTAAAAAAGTTTTAGATAATAATGCTAATGAAATAGGAAAAGTTCAAGAAATTGATTTGGAACTAAAGTCAAGTAGCATTAATAAAGTAATAATAGTAAATTCAGGTGAACTTAATATAAGAAAAGAAAAATATGAAGTTAATCCCACCGATATTTTAACAGTTGGAGATTATATTATATTAAATATTTCAAAATCAGACATATCATTAAAAAAAGAAGATGATATTCCTGATGTAGAAATTATTAATCCAAAGGATATAGAAGAAAAATAAGGATATTAATTACCTTTTTCTTCTTTCAAAAATTTTATAGCTTTAGGAAATTCATCCCTAAATTTTTCTATTTCTTCTGTAGGTATGGAAAAACTTACCCTAATATATTTATCACCGAATAGTTTACTAGTATAATTACCTTCTCGAACAAAAATATTTTTCTCTTTCAATAAATATTCTGATATTTCTTCAGGAGTTACTCCTGTTTCTGAAACATCAATTGTCATCATATTGGAATCAACTGGATATATTGGTAAAAATGCGCCAGGTGTTTCATCTATTGCTTCTTTTATTATTTCCTGATTATGAAATGATATATCTCTCACATCATTTATCCATTCTTCTTTACTTTGTAGTCCTGCAATTCCTGCTTCTTGAGCTAAAGAGTTAGTTCCTAAATCATTTATTACACTAGCCCTCATTTTTCTTATTAATTCTGGTGAACTAATTACTGAACCAATTCTAAGTCCTGCCATTCCAAAAATTTTTGAGAAACTGTATATAGTAATTGTATGTTCTGGTGCATAATGTGCTACTAAGTGATGTTCTCTGGCAAAATCTTTGTAAGTTATATCATGCAAAACAAAAATGTTATTTTCTTTAGCAATTTCGGCAATTTCTTTAATTTCATCCTCTGTATAAGTAAATCCCATAGGATTCATAGGATCAATTAATACTATCATTTTTGTTTGCATATCTATATTTTCTTTAATTAACTTAGGAGTTAATTTGTAGCCACATTCCTCATTGTAAATAGGTACTTCTTTAACATGATGTCCAAACCTATTACAGAAATTATTTATTATTAGATAACCAGGATCTGATGCAATTGTATTAGTAGTGTGATGTAATGTTGTGCTTATAGCCAAGTATAATGCTTCAGTTGCACTGGCAGTAATCTGAATATCATAGTCTTCCACGTTTAAATCAAGATCATCCAGTATTAATTCTTTTAATTCAGGAAAACCTTCAGGTGGAGGATATTTACAATAATTTCTTTTACGTGCTGCTTCAATTAATGCATTTTCAATATGTTTATCTTTTTGTAAATGATTAGTGTTTTGTCCCATCCAAATTAAATCTTCTTTTTTATATAAGTAATCGAAAAATTCATTTATAGAATTAAATCCTGTTGGAACTTTTTTTTCTTTCTTTTTAAATACCATGATTAAACTCCCCATCCTACTTTAGGAAATGCCTCTATCATTAATTTCAAACGAAATTGTTTGACCTGGTGATTTATTTTTGTGTCTTTGAAGTATTGCTGTTCTTGTTAAAGAACCAATATCTCTTTCAATTTCTATTATAATTTTACTCCAATATTTTAATACTGTTCCACCAATTGGTTCAACTATTAAATCATCAGAATCAAATGGTGAATATATCTGATTAGTAATTACTATAGCTATATTATATTCTCTACTTAAAGTTAATAATTTAGCCATCATCCGCCCTAATCTCTTATTAATCTCAGTTGGATCGCCATCTTCAACCCTATATAATGCAACAATAGAGTCTATGATTAAAATATCTATAGAATTATCTTCTTTCAGAACGTCTTCTATACTTTGAATATCTAATTGTTGCTCATCAAATGTTTTTGGCTCCAATAAATAAATATTTGTAGCAATTTTATCAAAATCTGATGATGCAATTTGTTGAATTCTTTCTAATGATAAACCACCCTCAGTATCCATAAAAATAGCTTTAGAACCGTTTTTGGTAGATTCATATAAAATTTTAAGAGCAATATTTGTTTTTCCACAACCTGGTGGACCATAAAACTGAGTTATAGCCCCTTTCTCTATTCCTCCACCAAGTAATTTATCTAATGATGAATTAGTAGATATCAAAGATGAATGATTTAAATCTGAAAGCTTTTTCAATTAAGTATCTCCCATTTTATAGATTATTCTAGTAGTTTATTTGTTTTTTATAATATAAAATGTTTAAGATACATCAATCAACAATGCTTAAAAAAAAGTTAAAAGAAGGAGATTATGAAGTAGTGTTATTTGATACACGTGTTGCATTAGTAGCTTGTGAATTTGGATATTCATAAACGTTCCATACACTTATTCCAGGTTCGGAATGTTCGAAATGGAAACGAGTTGTATTATAACCACTTTCTAAGTACAATTTGGTAAATACAGAATCTTCTAAGAATTTGTCAAATAGTACTGTGAAATATGACCCATCTGCTTGATGGAATACCATAATAGACATGTCACTATTATTATTCACTATTCTTTCTGTTAATTGATTATTTTCAACCATAATTAATTTATGTGGTTTAATTAATTCATTACCTGTTCCTTCTGATAATTCATTTGCTACACGTTGTTTATCTTCTGTTGTGAAATTACCTACTGTTTTATTTAATTTACTTTGATCAAGATATGCGAAGTTCATTGAAGAACCGTTTGTTTCATTGCTTGTAGATGCAACTCCAACCACTCCATTCTCTGAACCAAGTGTAAATTCTTTACCATTTATATTTTCAGCAGCACTTTGTGCTGAATAATAGGAAGTGTGATTAGATGAAGCATTTTCAAAGTTCCAATTACCAAAGTATGACCACCATGCTGCTTTTGATAACATATCTGAACTTAATATAAGATATATTGGTTTTGTATTAGCAGGGTGTGTTAAATCTAGAACAGAATTGGTTTGTTGTTGGTTTAAACCATAAGTTCCAGTTAAAGTTGAACTTGCTTGATTTCTTTCCATAGGTAATATTTCATTTAATATTTTTACTGTTTTACTAGTATCGTTAGTGTATAAGTCTAATACATTAGATGCATCTTCACCACTATTTGCTAACATTCTTAAGATACCTGCAGATAAATCTTCATTAGATGTTGATAACGAACGACCTATCCAATATGCTCTCATATTGTTCTGTGAACCTCCATCAAATACCACTTGTCTATGAGCTACTGCTGTAAACAAGTGCCCGAAGTCCCACCAGGATGCTAGTACTGCATTTTCAGGAGTGTTAGCTTTTACCCATGTCAATGTATTATACATATCGTCATTTGTACTTCCTACAGATTGAGAAGATACAAGATGATCCGCATATAACGGACTGACTACTGCCAGTAACACAAGAACTATTGCTATAAATTTAACATATGATTTATTTTCAATTTTTAAATCAGCATATTTAAGCAAAATAGCTACAGATATACCTGCCATCAAAGCAATTGGTACCTCAAACTGTTCTATAAACCTAGTACCCTGAGTTAACATTACTGCTATACCTACTGTCCATAATATTAAGAGTACAAATAGGAATAGATTGTTATATTTTTCATCTTGTGTCCATTCAAATTTACCCGGAATAAACCTATTTTCGTGAGCGTGTGAAATTTCTTCAGCTTTTTTAGTTTTTGGTTTATAACGTCTTGTTTTAAGTTTTTTATCTTCTTCAACAACTTCTTCTTCAATTTCTTTTTCTTCGCTTTTGGCTTTTTTCAATAAGGCATATGCCATTAAAACAAAACCTATTATAGCATATATAATTGGGAATTCTCCACCAGTATTCCTGATTATATCAATAACCTGTGGAATTTGCATCTCACCAACAGATACATATACATTAGGGTATGCTGAACCTGCAGTAGCACTTTGTAAACTGGTTGACATTCCTACTACCATAAGTATTGTCTCAAACATTTTACTTCCAACAGTTATAGCTAAAGTTATGATAGCTACAATAGCAAATACTATTAATGGTATAAATGCAGGATTATTCATTAACCACTGCTTTTTGTCGGATAAATCCAAGCCATCCCTTTTATCCATAATGTATGATGCTGGGAAGTACAATATTAAAGTACCAAAGGTTAATAGTACCATATAAGCGTACCCACTCCATGTTAATGAGAACAATCCTAAGAACAATGCAGAAATTGCTGCAAATATTCCTTTAAATAATGGTTTTTTTGCATAGACACTTTCTGATAAGAATAGGACTATCATCAATGGTAAGAGTACGTTGAACATATCTGTATCGAAGAACCCACCATATGTGTGAGAGAAATATGCCGGAGCTGCACCAGCAATTACACCAGCAATAATTGCCCCCCAAGTACTTCCAGTTGCCCTTCTAACAATATAAAATGCAGGTAAAACTGCTAATGACCCTACAATAGGACCTAACCAGAAAGCAACTTGTGTTAAAGAAACTTTAGTAAACATATTTACAAAATTATATACCCATGCTGCTAACATAATGATAACAGGTTGATAATTCGCTTCCCTACCATGAGGCGACGTTGATAACGAATCCCAGTCCGTACCATTTACTTGAGTATCACCCAAATGACCAGTTTTTAAATAATTCTCGGTTAAACGATAGTTGTAGTATGAATCTAACTCTGTAAAATATGGCATTCCACTTTCATCTTGATACAATGCCTTTAATTCTGGATTGCTTATAGCACCCAATTCAACTGTTTCTGCACGAATAGCAAAAACAACAAATACCAATAGTATAGCTATTAGAATAGGCGCTATTTTTTTTATATTTTTATTGACCATGTCTGAATCTCCTTTGACCTCCAATTGTTCGATATGAATAGCTATATATTCCATATCTTTTTCTATGATTGTTTAATTAAATTAAAAAAATTTTCAATCGAGAATATATAATAAAATATAATTAATCTTATTTATTTACATATTTTTTATTAACTATCCTTATTAAGATTTAAGTTTAAAGATATATTTAAATTATTAGAAAAAAAAATCTATTAAAAATGATTATAGTAAAAATATTTAATTCTATAAAAAAATTAAAACATTGTAAACATTACAAAATATGTGATTTAACATTAGGAATCCTTGAAAAATGTCCTATATAAATAAATATATAATTTGAGAACATACTAAAATAAGTATATATTAATAATTTTTATTATTTAGAGCTAAATGGGTAATGAATATGGTTGAAGAAATTTTAAATTATTTTCAGAATAAGAAATGGTTCAGAGATAGGATAGAACATATAGAAGAAATACCTGCAAGACGTGCTAGATACTCACAAGATAAAGTAGAATTACCAAAACCATTAGAAGATTACCTAGACAAACATGAAATAAGATTATACACACATCAATATAAAACTCTAAATGAAGTACGTAAAGGAAAAAATGTAATTATCACAACACCAACAGCAAGTGGAAAAACATTATCATTCACATTACCTGTTATAGAAGATTTGACAATTAACAAAAACAACACTGCATTATATATTTATCCTACCAAAGCATTAGCAAATGATCAACTAAAAAGTTTACTGAGTATTGATAAAGAATGTGATTTGGGTATTTATCCTGAAAAATATGATGGAGACACCCCAAAATCTAAAAGACCTGAAATAAAACGTAAATCAAGATTAGTAATTACAAACCCATATGAATTACATTATATATTGCCATGGCATAGTCAATGGAAACGTTTTTTTGAAAATATAAAATATATAATCATAGATGAAGCACACCAGTACAGGGGAGTTTTCGGTTCAAATATGGCCTTTTTAATACGCAGATTGAAACGAATATGCAAATACTATGGAAGTGAACCACAATTTATTATTTCAACAGCAACATTAGCAAATCCTGAAGAATTTGGAGAAAAATTAACAGGACTTAAATCAGAAATTATTGATGATAATGGTTCCCCATCAGGAAAAAAATATTTTATATTCTTCAATCCATATGCTATTGAATCAAAAAACCCATCAATACATAATGATACATTAAAATTGTTTAATACTTTTGTACAAAATGATTTTCAAACAATATGTTTTGAAATTTCCAGGAAAATGGCAGAAGTCATAGCTTTACGATCCAAAAAAGAATTAACCGTAAAGAATCCTGAATTAGCTGATAAAATAACAGCATACCGTGCAGGATATACTGTGGATGAACGTAAAAAAATTGAAGATAATCTTAAAAATGGAAAACTCAAAGGTATTGTCACAACTAATGCCCTAGAGTTGGGAATTAATATTGGTTCATTAGATAGTGTTATTATTTCAGGATATCCCGGAACATTAATTTCTACTTGGCAACAGGCTGGTCGTGCAGGAAGAAAAAATCAACAATCAATTATTACAATGATATCTTTCCAAAATCCATTGGACCAGTATTTCATGAAACATCCAGAAATATTTTTTAATAAAACACATGAACATGCAATAATTGATTTAAATAACCAGCAAATTCTAAGTGGACATCTTAAATGTGCTGCATACGAAATACCATTAAAGCTTGGTGAAATTGAAAGTTTTGGATTTGATGATGAAGGTATTGTGATTGATGAAATAGATGAACTGGAAAATGAGGGAATAATCAAATATCGTGATGGAGAATGGCATTATAATGACATTAACTTACTTAAGCAGGATAAGAGCCCTAATTTTGAAGTAAATCTTAGCGATGTTATGAGTGAACCATACAAGGTTTTTAATGGTAATAAGTTTTTAGAGGAAATGAGTGAAAAACAAGCTTTTAGAGAAGCTCATGAAAATGCTGTGTTAATACATAATGGGGAAACTTATTTAGTTAGAGAAATGGACATTAAAGAAAAACGAGTGTATGTTAAAAAGCAAAATTTGAATTATTATACGCAAGCTTTAAAAGAAGTTGATGTAAAAGAACTTAAAAAAGAAAAAGAAGAAAAAATTGGTGACATTACCTTATGTTATGGTAGAGTAAATGTTACTGAAAAGTATGATAGGTACAATTTAATTAAATTTAGTAAAATTAGTGCTTCTAAGAAATTAAATCTTCCTCCTTTAAATTTTAAAACTAAGGGCTTATGGTTTACTGTGCCATTTTATATTAAGGAATTGTTGGAAGAGAAAATAGTTAGTGATGCTAAGTTTAAAGACGTGTTTAGAGGTTGTTTGCAAGGAGTTGAAAATGTATTAATTTCTGTTGCCCCATTCCATGTTATGTGTGATAGTTATGATTTAGGTGGAGTATCTAAAGAATATCATGAGAATACCATGAATGCAACTATTTTCATATATGATGGTTTTGAAGGAGGTATTGGACTTACTCGTAAAGCTTTTAAATTATTTGGAGATATTATTAAAATGAGTTATGAGCTGGTTAGGGATTGTGAATGTGATGATGGATGTCCTGCATGTATTTACAGTTCGCAAAATCAGAGCGAAGACAAACATTTAAGTAAGGAGGGTACCTTGATTATATTAAAAGAATTGAATGAGATAATTTCTAATTCTAAAAAATAGT